>NZ_JBHWVI010000086.1:0-32216 GCF_042737005.1 Streptomyces sp. NPDC060027 | reverse complement strand
CCCCGGGAGGGGCGCGAGGAACGGCGCGACCAGCCCCCGGCGGGCGGCACTCGGACGACGGCCACGGGCCCCACCCCGTCATCCGGCGGCGAAGCCGCGAGGTCGGCGGGGGACGGGCGGGTCGGGGCAGCGGCGGACGACAGGCGGGCCGCGCGGAACGTGGTCACCACCGCCCCGACGACCGGCTGGGGCGCCGCCCCGGACATGGGCGCGCCCGCCACCTTCGTACTCCTGCGGCACGGCGAGACCCCGCTGACCCCGCAGAAGCGGTTCTCGGGCAGCGGCGGCAGCGATCCGTCCCTGTCCGACGTGGGCCGGGAGCAGGCGGAGCGGGTCGCCACCGCGCTGGCGGCACGCGGCACCATCCAGGCGATCGTGGCCTCCCCGCTGGCCCGGACCCGGGAGACCGCGGGGGCCGTCGCCGACCGGCTCGGCCTCGAGGTCGTCGTCGAGGACGGCCTGCGCGAGACGGACTTCGGTGCCTGGGAGGGGCTGACCTTCGCCGAGGTGCGCGAACGCCACCCGGAGGACCTGAACACCTGGCTCGCCTCACCGGAGGCCGAACCGACCGGCGGCGGCGAGAGCTTCGCCGCGACCGCCCACCGCATGGCGGCCACCCGCGACAAGCTGATCGCCTCCTACGCGGGCCGCACGGTCCTGCTCGTCACCCATGTCACCCCGATCAAGACCCTCGTACGACTGGCGCTCGGCGCCCCGCCGGAGTCCCTGTTCCGGATGGAGCTGTCGGCGGCGTCGCTCTCGGCGGTGGCGTACTACGCGGACGGCAACGCGAGCGTCCGGCTGTTCAACGACACGTCTCATCTGCGCTGAGCGGCACGGCGGTCAGCCGCGCCCGGCGGCACGGTCGCGCAGGATCCCGGCGGTCTCCCGGTCCGCCGGGAGGAACGCCTCCAGATGGAGTTCGGCGAGCGTGACGTCCACCGCCGTCGCGAACGATGTGAGCGTGGTGAGAAGCCTCAACTCGCCCTCAGGGCACCGCAGTCGCAGCGGAACGGCGAAGCCGAGGTAGTCCGCGCCGGGCTCGCTCGCCGGCACATACTCCGCCAACTCCCGCACCAGCGCGTCGAGATGCGGATCGGGGCTGCGGACGGACCGGGCCCGCAGGTTCTCCACGATGTGCCGGCCCCAGGCGTCCAGGTTCACCACGCGTGACGCCATCCCGCGCGGATGCAGGGCCAGCCGCAGGACGTTCACCGGCGGCGCCAGCAGCTCGGGAGCGGCCCCCTCGGCCAGGACGTCGAACGCCGCGTTGGCCGCGACGAGTTCACCGCGGGGTCCCGCCACCACCGCCGGATACGGCAGGTGCCCTTCGAGGATGCTGTCCAGCGCCTCCCGTACGGGCTCCAGCGCGGCCGCGTCGAGTGCCGACTCGGTGAACGCGGGAGCGTAACCGGCCGCCAGGAGAAGGGTGTTGCGCTCCCGCAGGGTCAGGCCCAGTGACTCGGCGAGCCTGATCACGATCTCCCTGCCGGGCACCGAACGCCCGCGCTCGATGAAGCTGACGTACCGCTGCGTCGTGCCCGCCCGGGAGGCGAGCTCCAGCTGACTCACCCGGCGCGCGTGCCGCCAGCGCAGCAGCTCCCGGGCGAAGGGCGGGGGTTCGGTGGAGATACCGGTCGTCATGGGATCAGTTGTACGTCATGGGGAGGACAGCGGCGCGGGAGCGGGCGACCCGATCCGCGACCGGGTGCCCGTCCCCGTACCGCCCGGCCCCTACCGCTGCCCCGGCCCGTCATACCTCGCCGGGAATTGAGGCGGACACCCGTTCCGAACAGCATGGACGCATCCACTCGGAGCCCACTCAGGGAGCGGACATGCGCGCCTACCACCTCGAAACGCTCGGCACCGTCGACGGGATCGTCCCGCGCGAGTCGGCCCGGCCCGAACCGGGGCCCCGCGACATCCTCGTCCGTGTCCGGGCCGTCTCCCTCAACAAGCGCGACCTGCTGATCCTGAAGGGGACCTACCCGCTGAAGGCCGTACCGGACGTGATCCCGGTGAGCGACGGAGCGGGGGAGGTCGTCGCGGTGGGAGCGGAGGTGACCCGGTTCGGGGTGGGCGACCGCGTGGTGGGCACGTACTTCCCGAACTGGCTGGACGGCCGGATCACCCCGGCCCTGTTCGACCAGCCCGGCGCCACCCTCGACGGCATGCTGACCGAGTACGCCTGTCTGAGCCAGGAGGCCGCGGTCCGGGTTCCGGACCACCTGACCTGGGAGGAGGCGGCGTGTCTGCCCTGCGTCGGGGTGACCGCCTGGCAGTCCCTGACGGGCGGCGAGCCGCTCGCCCCCGGCCGGACCGTGCTCACCCTCGGCACCGGCGCGCTGTCCCTCTTCGTCGTGCAGCTGGCCAAGACGATGGGCGCCGAGGTCATCGTGACGACATCGAGCGCGGTCAAGTCGGACCGCGTCAGGGCGCTCGGCGCGGACCACGTCGTCAACTACGCCGAGAACCCTGCATGGGGGCTCGCCGTCAGGGAGTTGACCGGCGGACGCGGTGCCGATCTGGTCGTCGAGACCAACGGGCCCGACACCATCGAGCAGTCGATGCGGGCGGCCGCGCTCTACGGCCAGATCGTGCTCCTGATCACCGGCAACCCGCGCAGGCACGGTATCGAGATCTCCAACGCGGCCTACGCGGCGAGTCTGGCCACGATCCGCCGGGTGTTCGTGGGCAGCCGCGCCCACTTCGAGTCCATGAACAGGGCGCTGGAGCTGCACGGCACCCGCCCGGTCGTGGACCGCGTCTTCGGCTTCGACGAGGTGCGGGAGGCGTTCCACTACTACGAGAGCGCAGTGGCCTTCGGCAAGGTGGTCGTCCGCGTGGGCTAGCGGCGCAGCGCCGACGCCTCCCGCGCCAGTTCCTCCACCCGGCGCCAGTCCCGCGCGGTGATCGCTTCGGCCGGGAGCATCCAACTGCCGCCCACGCAACCCACGTTGGGGAGTGCCAGGTAGTCCGGCGCGCACTCGGGGCCGATGCCGCCCGTCGGGCAGAACCGCGCCTGGGGGAGCGGCCCGGCCAGCGACTTCAGGTACGCCGTGCCGCCCGCCGCCTGTGCGGGGAAGAACTTCATCTCACGCACCCCGCGCTCCAGCAGCGCCACCACCTCCGAGGTGGTCGACACCCCCGGCAGGAACGGCACCCCGGACGCCTTCATCGCGCCGAGCAGCACGTCCGTCCAGCCGGGGCTGACCAGGAAGCGGGCGCCCGCCGCGACGGACTCCGCCACCTGATCCGGTGTCAGCACCGTGCCCGCGCCCACCACCGCGTCCGGCACCTCCGCCGCGATGGCCCGGATCGCGTCGAGCGCGGCCGGGGTCCGCAGCGTCACCTCGATCGCGGGCAGCCCGCCGGCCACCAGGGCTCGCGCCAACGGCACGGCGTCGGCGGCGTCCGCGACCACGACGACGGGGACGACGGGCGCGAGATCCAGGAGGGAGGCATGCGGAGACGGGGGCAGCGGCGAGGTCATGCCCACATCCTGCCCGGGGTCCGCATCATGCGCAAAGGTCGTTGCGCATGATGCAACGCTACCGAAAGGGGGGCCGAAAGGGGCGAGGGGGGGGCGAAAGAGGGGTGGTCGAAAGGGGAGGAGGGGCGAAGGGGCGAAGGGGCGAAGGAGCGAAGGGGAATGTCCGAGCGTGGATCGCCGCTCAGTGGATCTCCTTCACCACCACGTCGAGCGCCCAAGGCCTGCCCGCCCTGCCGGGAGCCTCCGCCTCCACGGCGTACCCGAGGTCCCGCAGCGCCCCCACCAGCTCCGCCGGGCTCCTCGGTGCCGCGCCCGCGGTGAGCAGGCTACGGACGATCTTGCCCTTCGTCGCCTTGTTGAAGTGGCTGACGACGGAACGCTTCTCGACCCCGTTCACCAGCTGCGCGTGCAGCACCCGGACGGTCGCCGTCCGCCCGGCGACCTCCCCCTTGGGCTTCCACGCCGCCGTGTACGCCGAGGACCGCAGGTCCAGCACGAGCCCGTCGCCCGCGGCCTCGGGGAGGGCGGTCGCCATCGGCGTACGCCAGTGCGCGCCCAGCGCTCCGAGGCCGGGCAGCTTCACGCCCATCGAGCAGCGGTACGAGGGGATGCGGTCGGTCACACGCACCGCGCCCCACAGCCCGGAGAAGACCAGCAGCGAGCGGCCCGCCCGCCGCTTCGCGGGGGTGTCCAGCGAGGCCAGGTCCAGGGAGTCGTACAGAACCCCCGTGTAGATCTCCCCGGCCGGGCGCGCGCCCGCGGTCCGCAGTTCCGTGTTCTTCGCGATCTCGCCGCGTAGACCCTCGCTCAGCCCGAGCACCTCGCGGGCCTTGTCCTCGTCGGCCGCGCACAGCTCGACCAGTTCGTCGAGGACCGCCTGGCGTGCCTCCGTGAGGCCGGGCAGGGACAGCGACTCCGTCTTGAGCGCGGTTCCCCGGCCGGAGGGGGCCTTGCCCTCGGAGGGCGGCAGCAGCACGAGCACGGTTGGTTCTCCTCACGGTGGATATGGCCCGGCGCCAGCCTACGGGGTGCGACCGGGGCGCCTTCGCCGTCCGGCCGAGCCCCACCAAGCCCCCCGGGTGTCGGCCGGAACCCCCGTCCGGGCACCCCGCCGGGCAGCCGCACGGCCGGCGTACCGCCGCTCCCGACCCCCGGCCGGCCGCCCGCTCGGCGTGCTCAACGGTTGCCCCCGGCCTACGCTCGATCCATGCCTCGCCGTCACGTCCGTGTCACCGGTGCACCGGAGGCTCCGCTGCGAGCCGCCCTCGGCGCTCTGCGGACCGAGCTCGGGGTGCCCGAGAGCTTCCCGGCCGAGGTCCTCGCGGAGGCCGGGCGGCCGCCCCGCCTGCCCTCGTACGACGCGACGGACATCCCCCTCTTCACCATCGACCCGCCGACGTCCGACGACCTCGACCAGGCCATGCACCTGTCGCGCCGCGAGCGGGGCGGCTACCGCGTCCGGTACGCCATCGCCGACGTCGCCGCCTTCGTGACGCCCGGCGGAGCCCTGGACGCCGAGGCGCACCGACGCGTGATGACCCTCTACTTCCCGGACGGGAAGATCCCCGTCCACCCGCCCCGGCTCTCCGAGGGATCCGCGAGCCTCCTGCCGGACCAGACCTGCCCGGCCGTCCTGTGGACGATCGACCTCGACGCGGACGGCCGTACGGAGTCGACCGCCGTCCGCCGCGCCCTGGTCCGCAGCCGGGCCAAGCTGGACTACGCCCACGTGCAGCGGCAGATCGACGCGGGGACGGCGGAGGAACCGCTCGCCCTGCTCAAGGACGTCGGCACCCTGCGCGAGGGCCTGGAGATCGAGCGCGGCGGCATCTCGCTCAATGTGCCCGAGCAGGAGATCGTCGAGAAGGACGGGACGTACGAACTCGTCTACCGGGCCCCGCTGCCCGCCGACGGCTGGAACGCCCAGGTCTCCCTGCTCACCGGCATGGCGGCGGCCGACCTGATGCTCGCGCACGGCACCGGGGTGCTGCGGACGCTGCCCGCCGCGCCGGACGGGGCGGTCGGACGGCTGCGCCGCACCGCGCGGGCCCTGCACATCGACTGGCCGCACCACGTCTCGTACGCGCGGCTCGTCCGCTCCCTCGACCCGCACCGGCCGCACCACGCGGCCTTCCTCCAGGAGTGCACGACGCTGCTGCGCGGTGCCGGGTACACCGTCTTCCGGGACGGGGCACTCCCCGAGGTCACCGCGCATGCCGCCGTCGCCGCGCCCTACGCCCACTGCACGGCCCCGCTGCGCCGGCTCGTCGACCGCTACAGCTCGGAGATCTGCCTCGCGGCCGCCGCCGATGAGCCGACTCCCGACTGGGTCCTCGAAGCCCTCGACGCCCTCCCCAAGGAGATGGCGGAGGGCAGCCGGCGCGCGGGCACCGTCGAGCGCGAGTGCGTCGACATCGTGGAGGCCGCGCTGCTCAAGGACCGGGTCGGCGAGCTCTTCGAGGCCTGCGTGGTGGACGTACAGGAGCACGAACCCACGGTCGGCACCGTGCAGTTGGAGTCTCCTGCGGTCTTCGCCCGGATCGCGGGCGGCACGACGGACCTGCCGCTGGGCGAACGCCTGCGGGTCCGGCTCACCCAGGCGGACCCCGGAACGGCGAAGGTACAGTTCGCGCCTGCTTGAGCACGGGGACGAACGCGCCCGGTCCGTCGCCGAGTTCGCCGCCCCCTCTCCCTTCCGTGACTCCCTCCCGCCTCCCCCCTTCCCTCACCTCGACCGATCTCCCCGGCGCGGCATGGAAACGGGGGACACGCGTGTTGCCCTCGTAGCGGCGACCGGTGCCGCGGGAGAAGAGGTGGCGGCGGTGACACGGGCGACGGCGACTCCGGCCGGACCGGGAGACGCGATCACGGTGCTGAAGGGCGGGACGGCCACGGTCATATCGGGGACGGCGACCGCGGCCGTACGGCGTGGGCCGACGGCTGCCCCGGCCGTACGGCGTGGGCCGACGGCGGCCGTGAAGGAAGAGGCCCGTTGGACCCGGGCCACCCTCGGCCGGGACGGCCGGCCCCTGGACCTGCTGACCGCCCGCTTCGACCAGCACCGCTACGCACCGCACGCCCACGACGAGTTCACCGTCGGCGTCTGCGTCGGCGGCTCGGAGATCATCGACTACCGCGGCGGCCACATCCGGACCGGCCCGGGGTCCATCGTCGTGCTGGCCCCCGGCGAGATGCACACCGGCGGTCCCGCCGCCTGCGACGGCTACGCCTACCGGGCCCTGTACGCGGAGCCGTCCCTGCTCTCCGAGGGCGCCGTCGGCGGCCTCCCGCACTTCCGTGAACCCCTCCTCGACGACCCCGAACTCGCCGCCGCACTGCGCGCCGCGCACACCGAACTGAGCGTCTGCCCCGACCCGCTGGAGGCCGAGTCCCGCTTCCCGTGGCTGCTCGCCGCGCTGGCCCGGCGCCACTCCACGGCCCGCCCCGACCGCGACGAGATCCCCGGCGCCGCACGCGTGGCCGACGCCGTACGCGACCGCCTGGCCGACGAACTCCAGGCCCCGCCCTCCCTCGCCTCCCTCGCCATGGACCTGGGCCTGTCCCGCTACCAGCTCCTGCGCGCCTTCCGTACGACCATGGGGATACCGCCGTACGCCTGGCTGGCCCAGCACCGGGTGCACCGGGCCCGCCGGCTCCTGGAGTCAGGACTGCGCCCCGCCGAGGTCGCCGGTCTCGTCGGCTTCGCGGACCAGGCGCATCTGACCCGCTGGTTCCGCCGCGTGCTGGGGGTGACACCGGCGGCGTACCGCGCGAGCGTGTTCCCGTCGCCGTAGCGCGGACCGGTCGTGCCGCCCGCGGCCCGGACCGGTCGCCGTCTCAGCGCAACAGCGTTCAAGACGCCGCACCGGGCGGCGGCCGAGACTTCCCCCATGACTGCACGCGGCTGGTTCCTGTTCTCCCTGATGGGAGTGGTCTGGGGCATCCCCTACCTGATGATCAAAGTGGCGGTGGACGAGCTGTCCCCGTCGGTGGTGGTGTTCACGCGCTGTCTGATCGGCGCCGCGCTGCTGCTGCCCTTCGCGCTCCGGCAGGGCGGCCTGACCCGGACCGTACGGGCCCACTGGCGCCCGATGCTGGCCTTCGCGTGCATCGAGATCATGGTCCCCTGGTGGACCCTGACGGACGCCGAACGCCATCTGTCCAGCTCCACCGCGGGCCTGCTGATCGCCGGGGTGCCGATCATCGGCGTGGCCGCGGCCCGGCTCTTCGGCGACACGGAACGGCTCGGCGCCCGCCGTGTCGCGGGCCTCGCCCTCGGCCTGAGCGGCGTCGCCGTCCTCACGGCCCCGCATCTGACCGGCGGCGACGCCCGGTCGCTCGTCGAGGTGCTGTTCACGGTCGTCGGCTACGCCACCGCACCGGTCATCGCCGCCCGCCACCTCAAGGACGTTCCGTCCCTCCACCTCACGGCCCCCTGCCTGGCCCTGGCGGCGCTGGTCTACGCCCCCGCGGCGGTCGTCACCCGGCCGGACGCGATCCCCTCCGGACAGGTCCTGGCCGCCCTCGCGGGCCTGGGCGTCGTCTGCACGGCCGTCGCCTTCGTGGCCTTCCTGGAACTGATCAAGGAAGCGGGCCCGACCCGGGCGACGGTCATCACCTACGTCAACCCGGCGGTCGCGGTTGCCGCGGGCGCGGTGTTCCTGGATGAACGCCTGACCGCCGGCATCCTCGCCGCCTTCGCCCTCATCCTGGCGGGCTCGGTACTGGCCACGGCGACGGCCGGTCCTCGGCGGCGCCCCCGCCCGGTACCATGGTCGACACGGCAGACGAGCCGGGCGGACGGCCGCGTGGAGGTTCTTGTGGACCTTCCCGAGGAACGTCCGGGCTCCACAGGGCAGGGTGGTGGCTAACGGCCACCCGGGGTGACCCGCGGGACAGTGCCACAGAAAGTAAACCGCCGAGAACTCCGGTTCCCGGTAAGGGTGAAACGGTGGTGTAAGAGACCACCAGCGCCTGAGGCGACTCAGGCGGCTAGGTAAACCCCACCCGGAGCAAGGTCAAGAGGGGCCGCTGTAAAAGGTGGCTCTGCGCGGACGTTCGAGGGCTGCCCGCCCGAGTCCGCGGGTAGACCGCACGAGGCCGGTGGCAACGCCGGCCCTAGATGGATGGCCGTCTCCCCGGCCGCCGCGAGGCGACCGGGCGACAGAACCCGGCGTACAGCCCGACTCGTCTGCCGCTTACCTCCCTGACCTGGGAGGTAAGGCTAGGTTCCTTGATCCAGACCTTCGCTGGGGAGAATCTGGGGAGAATCAAAACCGGGAGAGATCTCAACAGCCTCATCGGCCTCAGCGGCTCGGGTCCCGCCCCCACCTGGGGACATCCACGAGCCGAGCGCAGCCAGCGCCCGCTTCCCGGACTTCGGCATGAAGTGCACGTAAGTCCTCAGCGTGAACGCCGGATCCGAGTGACCGAGCCACGCAGCCAGCTGAGTGATTGTCTCACCCTCCGACAGCACGATGCTAGCGAACGTATGCCGCGTGACGTGGAAGCCATCCTCCCGCGGCATACGCCACGCCACCCGGCGCCACGGCTTCTTCCCGTTCGCCTGCACATACTCGACCTCAGGCTCCGGGATGACGCCCGCACGGGCGAGCGCCGGCTTCCACGCCTTGTCGTCCCACGTCGCCCGGTTCAGTGCGCCGCCGCTGACTCCGCCGGTCCTGGGTGTGGTCACAAGGAGACGTACAGTCCGCAGTGGCCGCTTGTCCCACTCCAGGTTCGGCCGGTCCGGGTCCACCCAGGGCAGCGTCACGTCGACCGTGGGGAAAGAGTTCGCGTACTCCTTGACGGCGCGGGCCAGTTCCGGCGGGCAGGGAGCGTCGCGGAGCTTGCCGCGCTTCGGCGGAGCGAACGCCAGACGGCTGTTGATCCGCACGATCTGACGAGTCACATGGATCTCGTCGCCGTCGATGTCGTCCGGCGAGAAGCCGAAGCACTCTCCCTGCCGCAGCCCGGCCCCGGTGGCGAGGTCCACGAGGATCCCGTACCGGGGGCCCAGCTCGGCCCGCACCGCGGCGACCGTCTCCTTGGGCCACGCCTTCGCCTTGGACGGAGGCGCCGCCGGCGCCGACAAGTCCTCGTCCCTGAACGGGTTCTCGGCGATCCTCCTGGCCTTGTGCGCCGCCTGCATGATCGTCGAGAAATGACGCCACGTGGTGCGCACCGTGTTCACGTCGATGTCCTGCTCGACACGGGTGAGCCAGGCCCGGATCTCGTCGTGGCCGATCCGGTTCAGCGACAGATGCCCCATGTGCGGAAGGATGTGGTTGAAGACTCGCGGCTTCATCGACTGCTTGGTGCCGGGCGCCTTCCGCAGGGTGGGCCACCACGTCTGTTCGACGTACTCCCGCAGCGTGATATTGCCGTCGCGGGGGTCGTAGAAGTGGCCGCGGCTCGTATCCGTCTGCGAGTCGGCGAGCCACTTCTCAGCCCCGTCAGGACCCTTGAGGTTGGTGAACGACCGGTCCCGCACCCCGGGGATCCCCGCTACGCGCCAGCGTTTGCCCTGGCCGTAGCGGGCTGTCTTGCGCTTTTTGCCGGTCTCTGGATCGGGCTTCCTGGTCCACCAGCGGTCTTCGATGTATCCCGCCATCGCTGCCCCCGTTCCCTCAGAGGTGACGCATGGGCTCCGGCGAGTTGTCGATGATCTCCCCCGCATAGAGCTGGAACCAGTGTCCTGCATCCAGGTGTTGCCGGGTGACGGGGTTCATCGAGGCGGCGAACCCTGCTGTGTTCAGGGCCGGGTCGATGTATACGCGCAGGAGCCCCTTGAGTTCGGCCAGGATCGCACCGTCATCCTCTTTGCGGTCCAGGACGTACTCGATGCGCAGGGGCCTGCCAGGCGTGTTGTGGGAGACGATCTCGTCGTCCCACAGCTGGAACCAGCGAGCCGAAGCCATCAGATCGGCGATCTCGATGTTCAGCTGCCGCACCACGTCAGGGAGGGGTGCACTCCGATCGAGGCGGACTCGAATCCGCCCCCTGTCCTCATCGATCCGCGCCAGTCTTCCCGGCGGCAGGTCGTCAACGGCTTCATAGGCGACGTCCAGCATGCGTCCTCCCCGCGTGCCAACGGTGCACTAGGAGCCAGAGCGGCCAGAAGTGCACGGTTGGTGAAGGGTACGTCTACTGAGAGTCGCCGACAATCGGTTGTAGAAATATCTACTTACTGACATTGGTGGTCAGGTGGCAGTGAAGGGCTCGCTTCTGTGCTACTCGCCGGCCTCGCGCTTCGCGCGCTCCTCGGCCTCGATCATGTAGCGCCACTTCATGAGCTCCGCCTTCGACTTGCCCGCGAGGTGGCCCACGATGATGCGCACCTCGGAGTCATAGCCCGCCAGTTCGGTGGCCTCGTACTGCAGCCACTGCTTGGCAACGGCCTCCTGGACGCGCCGCACGGGCTTGCCGAGCGCGGCAGCAATCGCCCCGATCATCGGCACGGTAGGCGGATTGGTGGGGGGAGTCTTCACGATCCGCTGCAGGTACGGCTTGGAGACCGTCTCTCCCGTTTCGGGGTCGATGGCCCGGTCGGCGAGGCGCTGGTAGGAGTCGCCTTTGTCGAGTGCTTCTTGGATGAGCTGGGAGAGTGCACCGGCGGGTGGGGCCAGGTCAGCTGCACCGGTGTCCGGGGCTGTGGCCGGGACCGTCATGTCCTCATCCTCTCGCGTCACGTTCGCACCGACTGTCTCTATCCGTGTGGGTTCGCGCCGGAAAAATAGCAGGTCACGCCCTACAACCATCCCGCTATGGAGACGGATCGTCTACAGAAGCATGGTAACCAGCCAGAAAGTTTGCCGATACCGGGTGGTACGTCGTCCAGTTTGGTAGACGATCCGTCTCTGTCGTGCTTAACTCGTCTCATCAAGGCCGCTCCGCACTCGGGGGAACCATTGAGCCGCAGATACACGCTGAAGAGCGCCCAGGTATTCCGCTACGCCATGAAAAACCCAGGCCGAGGCATCCCCTACGGGTACGACAGCCTCGCTGAAGTCTCCGGCTGCGGAAGCGGCCTCATCGAAAAGCTCGCCACCGGCAGGCAGAAGACCGCCGACGTAAACGACGCTCACTCCCTCGTGGAGGCACTCGGAGTCGCGATCCTGTTCCTTTTCGCGCCGCCGGCGTCTCCAGAAATGGACGATACGTCTCCCTGTAATCCCCCCACTCTCAAGGAGTAGACCAATGCACAACAGGAACGGCGAGAAGCAGAAGGCGCCCATAGGAAGCCTCTGGATCGAAGACGCCGCGATCTACATCGGCGTCAAGCTCAGCACCCTCCGCAAGTGGCGCCTCCTCGGCAAGCAGCCCGGCCCCAAGGGCTACACGATTGGCCGCTTCATCGCCTTCAAGATCGCGGACCTCGACGCCTACCTCGAAGGCCAGTACCAGGCGGCCATCACACCGGACCCCATCCGCATGGAGGAGTCCCGCCCCGCCGAAGTACGTCGCTCCCGCAAGCCGGCCCGCGCCGCCGCTTAGACGGCAAACGGCCCCACCCGCCGGATCGCACTCCGACAGCCGGGGCCTACGAGATCCACCTTCACCACTGAGAAGAAAGGGGACCCCGTTGTCCTCCATCCTCCCATCCTCACCATTCGAGCCTCTGAGGCAGGTACGCCTCGACGGTTCCGAGTTCTGGTCAGCCCGCGACCTACAGCCCGCCATGGCCTATGTGGAGTGGCGCAAGTTCGAGGACGCAATCGAGCGCGCCATCGCCGCATGCGAGAACAGCGGGCTCAGCCCCAAGGACCATTTTGGCGGCGCCGCCAAGAAGGTCTCACTCGGCTCTGGCGCGGTCCGCTCGGTCGTCGACTGGCACGTCACCCGCTACGCCGCCTACCTGATCGCGATGAACGGTGACCCGCGCAAGCCGGAGATCGCCGCCGCGCAGACCTACTTCGCCGTGAAGACCCGCGAGGCCGAGACGGCCGCTCCCCGCGAGATGACGAAGCTGGAAGCCCTGCAGGCCGCGATCGAGTCGGAGCAGGGCCGTCTTGCTGCTGAGGCTCGGGTGCGGGAGTTGGAGCCGGCCGCGAACTCGTGGCAGGTGCTCGCTTCCGGTGAGGGCGACTTCGCGGTGGCGGACGCGGCGAAGATCCTCGGCCGCGATCCGTCGATCACGCTCGGGCGGAACCGTCTGTTCGCGCTGCTCGCCGAGTATCGGTGGACGTACCGCCAGCCCGCCGACGACAAGCCGCGTGCGATGCAGACCGCGGTGACGCGTGGCTGGCTGTCGGAGCTGCCGCAGTCCTACGAGCACCCCCGCAGTGGCGAGTTGGTGCTGACCGCTCCTCAGGTCCGCGTCACGGTGAAGGGCTTGCATGAGCTGCACAAGCGGCTCGGCGGTACCGCCGCCGTCGCCATCCCGACCGTGCCCATGCAGGGCGGTCAGCGATGAGCGAGCGCACCGAGATCCGCGTCATCCTCCCGCCCGCCGGGGCCGTCCCGCACGAGAGCGCCTACAAGCACACCGACATCGACGGCGACCGGCTCCTCATCAGTACCGCCCTCCACCCGGACGGCACGCCCGGCATCTACTTCCGCACCGACCCGAACGGGTCCTCGGTTCCGCTGGCCGATCTGCCCGCGCTGATCGCGCAGTTGCAGGTCATCGCCGACGCATCCAAGGCCGAGGCTGAGGAGGCGGCCTCATGACCGCCGTCAACCCGCGCCTGGCTGCCGCGATCGCCGCGACGGGCGTCCCGCTGTCGGCCGACCTGGTCGCGCCGCAGGGGCGGAAGGTGCTTACCCAGACCAAGTCCCGTCTGCGCGAGCAGCGCCTGGCTCGGCGAGGTCGCAGCGGTGAACTCGGCCCTGTCATCAAGGCCCTGCACGCGGCCCTGGATCTTCTTGAGTCGGAGCGCTGGGAGCGGCGTCGGCTGGGCGTCCACACCACCGACTACGTGCTCCTCATGCGCGCCTGCTACGGGCCTCTCCTCCAGCGGAACCCTCGCACGGAGCGTTGGGAACTGGTGTCCCGACGGCGCCGGCCCGACGGTGCTCTGGAGGCTGCTCGGGCGGTGACGGCCGATGTGGTGCAAGCGCTGGGCGGCGAGTCCGGGGCCACGGTCCAGGACATTCGGGCCGCGATCAACCGGCTGGGTGGTGCGGCATGAAGCCCTTCCAGACCGTACCCCCGCGCATCGAGCAGGCCGACGTACAGCTGTCGACGCTCCGCGAGCGGATGGCCGCCGACGTCCGGGAGACCGTCGCCCGGCAGCAGGCCTGTCAGCTCCTGGCCGAGGCCGCCGCACACACTGCGTCGCCGTCGGACCGGATCGCCTACGCCCTCGACGCCTGGCTGGTCACCCACCCGAACGCCCCGCTCGCGACGGCCGCCGACTACCCGGCCTGGGCTGCCGAGATGGCCGCCCGCGAGAACGCCAACCGTGAAGCCCGCGCCCGCAAGGAGATGACGTGACCTACGTGTTCCCGCTGGACATTGCCGAGGAGAGCGCCCGCAAGTACCTGGCGATCGCCCAGCAGAAGGACATCCACGACCGGGTGCAGGCGGCCGAGGCGATCGGCTACCTCACGTCAACCATGCAGCGGCTCCTCGACTCCCTGGAGGCCGAGAGGGCCAAGCCGAAGCGGTCGCTCCAGGTCGACCCGCTGCTGCGGGACTTCGTCGGCGACCTCGCCGACCGGCTGCGGACCGAGGGCATGCACGCGGCGGCAGACCGGATCGTCGAGCTGACCGACCAGACGCTGCGGATCGGCGCCGAGTACGTCGCCGCACAGGCCGCAGCGAAGGCGGTGGCGGCATGAGCACCGTCCTCGCGCCCCGCCCGCTCGCCGACCTGGAGCAGGACGATCTGGTCCGCGTCGAGCAGGAGATGGCTCGTCGGGCCCGAGGCGTGAAGCCGTGGACGCCCACCGAGTACGTCGACGCAATCGCCAAGGTCCACGCCCGGTACTCGGCCTGGCGGGTCGTCCTCCAGAAGCGGCGGGTGGCGTGATGGTGACGCTGTCCGTGACCCGCTCCCGTGTCGCCGCCGTCCTCCGGGACACCGCGGACCTGCTGGAGGCGGAGGGCTGGGACCCGCGCATAAACCCGGTCGTCTCCGCGATCGACCGGGCTGCCGGCTACGTGCCGGGCAAGGGATCCGTCGACGGGGAGCAGACGACGCTCGAAGCGTGGGACGCCCTCGTCACCTACCTCGGCAACCAGCTCGTCGTCCCGTGGGAGCGCGACCCGAGCCGCACCCAGATGCAGGTGCTCCACGCCATCCGCAGTGCCGCGAAGGCGGTGAGCTCCTGATGGGCGCCGAGCTGAAGGGCGACGGCCTCACCGTCGGCCTCGTCAACACCGCTGAGCAGCGCCGGGCCGCGGTCCGTGCCGCCGACCAGATCGCCGCCGAACACCCCGACGAACGCGACGACCTGATGCCGCGGCTCGCCGGCCGGGAGCTCGCCAAGGACCCGGCCATCGCTGCCGGGGTCCTCGAACTCCTTGCTCAGCTCGGCATCAAACCGCAGCACATCCGGAGGCAGTCGTGAGCATCGCCAACCTGATCCCCGGCCTGAAGGGCTCCGGCAGTCGCCGCGCCGTCGACAAGGTCGAGGAACTCCGCGACGAGAACACTCGACTCCTCACCTACCTGCACCAGGCGGGCGACGAGATCGCCCTGCTCCGCTGGGACGTCACCGTCGCCACCAGTCGGCAGGGCGAAGCCGAGGAACTGGTCGTCCAGTTGAAGGCGGACGCCGACGACCTCATCGACGACCGCGACGTGTGGAAGGCCGAAGCCCTCGCCCTCCGCGCCCGGCTCGCACCGTTCCTCGCCGCCGAGGCCAACGCCAACCGCGTCACCGTCCCGCCGATGGTCCGTGACACGAGCGCCTTCGAGGACCAGGCGACCGGCCCGATCGACGTGCGGGAGCTCCGTGAACGGTTTGCGACCGGCCTGGTCGTGTCCCTGCACCACTCGCCGCAGGCCGCTAGCCCGGTGCACGTGCCGTCGTGGGCCGTCGCTGACGGGCCCGCCACCACCTGACTCGCCGGGCCGCCGGATGACACCCGGCCGGCGGACCCGGCGCCCAACGCAGAAACCCCGCCGAGGCGAATTCGGCGGGGTCCACCACCAGCATCCCACGGAGACTTCTGTGACCACGATCAACGCCCACCGACTGCAGCGGCTCATCAAGCAGACCCGCCCCCACATCAGCCCCGACGACACACTGCCCGCCATCAACGGCATCCGCCTCGAATGCGACGGCATCCACATCCACGCCCTCGCCACCGACCGGTACACGTTCGCCGCCGCCCGCGTGAAGGTCCGCGAAGAGACGGACACCTGGTCCATCACCGTCAACGAGAGCGACCTCGGCTGGTTCACGGCCTGGCTGGAGACCCACGAGGGCGACACCATCCTCAGCCTGACGGCCACCGAAACCGGGCTGACGATCACCGACGACCGGGGCAGCCTCCTCGTCCCCGGCCGCGACGAGATGTTCCCCAAGTGGCAGGGCATGTTCCGAGAGGCCCTCAACGCCGCTGCCGCGTCCGGCGACATGGTCAGCGTCGACACCAAGATGCTCGCCCGCTGGAAGCACGCCGACACCCACCTCCGGGTCTGGCAGACCGAAGCCGAGAAGCCGCTCGTGCTCGTCGGCGAGGACTTCCTCGGCATGCAGATGCCGTGCCGCTACCGCGGTGACGCACAGGACCGGACCGCGGTCATCGACGACTGGTCCGGAAGCCTCGGCGCGGGCGACGGCGAGACGATGGCAGCGCTGCCGGAGCCGGGCGCCGTTGCAGAGATGGCGGAGTCCATGCTCCGGCAGACCCTGCGGTCCACGACCGAGATGTTCGGCGCCGACTTCGACAGCGAGAGCGGGCGCGGAGCCTTCAACGCCTGGGTGCACTCCGGGATCTACGCCTGGTCCGCCTTCCGCCTCCTGGAAGCGCTGAAGAAGGCCGACCCGGATCTGGCCGAGACGACGGTCCGCGACCTCAACGAGCAGCTGGAGTCCGGCGAGATCGGCGAGTGGGCGTGGGACGCAGCGGAGCAGGCCGGCCACAACCCGAAGCAGTGGCAGGACGACTACGAGGCCCACCTCAAGAAGCGCGCCGAAAAGCAGGCCGCCGACGCCACCGCCTGACCAACCCGAAGTCCGGCGCGTCGAGTCCCCCCAACTCCGCGCCACCGAGGGCCGCCGCTCGCGGCACACCCCCCGTCCGCGGGCGGCGGCCCGCCTTCAGTGCACCCAGAAACGGAGAACCATGAGCATCACTGACCACCCTTATGCCGCCCCGTCCGGGGTGTTGCTGGGGCACTTCACGCCCGGCACCGCGGCGTGGAACGAGGCCCGAGCGGGACTGTCGATCACCGCGACGGAGATCGCCGCGGTCGTCGGACTGTCGCCGTGGATGTCCCGCTTCACTCTGTGGCACAAGAAGTCCGGGCTGAACGTCGCCCCGTTCGAGATGACGTCGGCTGTCGAGTGGGGGAGCCGGCTCGAGGACCCGGTCGCAGCGAAGTGGCAGGACGAGCACCCGGGCCAGCTCGCCGCACCGGCCGGCACCTGGCGGCACCGGGAGCGGGAGTGGCAGCGCGCCACCCCTGACCGGCTCATCTACCCGCAGCCCGAGGGCGAGTTCGAGACCCCGGACCAGGCCGACGCACTGCTGGAGGTGAAGACCAGCCCGTTCGGCGACGACTGGGGGCCCTCCGGTGCGGATGACGGAGTACCGCTCCACTACCGCTGCCAGGTCATGTGGCAGATGGACGTCCTCGGTCTGCCCCGCACGCACTTCGCGGTCCTGATCTCCGGCCACGACTACCGCGAGTACGTCATCGAGTACGACGAGGGCGACGCGAAGATCCTCCGCGACGCGGCCGTTCAGTTCCTCGACGAAGTCCGCTCCGGGGTCCGCCCGCCCATCGACGGCGCCGACGACACCTACCAGACGGTTCGCGTCCAGCCCGACGGCTTCGACGACATCGACGTCGAGATCCCCCTCGACGCAGCCGCCCGCTACGAGCTCGCCCAAGACCAGATGGGCGCCGCGAAGACCGAACTCACCGCCGCCAAGAGCGTCGTCCTCGACCACCTCGGCACCGGCCGCCGCGCCGTCGCCAACGGCCGCCGCATCGCCTACCGCATCCCGAAGCCGGACGGCACCACCAAGTCCCTCAGCCCGTACAAGACCAGCAAGGAAGCCGCCTGATGAACAGTCCCATCGGCAACGCCATCGCCACCCGCGAGACCGGGCCCGAGGCCATCGTCCGCCAGCACAAGGACGACCTCACTCTCGTCCTCCCCTCCCACGTCAAGGGCGAGACGTGGATGCGCCTCGCCTACGGCGTCCTGCGCTCCAACGCCCAGCTCCTGCAAGTCGCGACCCGCAACCCCGGCTCGCTGATGACCGCACTGCAGGACTGCGCCCGCCTCGGCCACGAACCCGGCGGCAAGTCCTTCTACTTCGTGCCCTTCGGCAACGAGATCCAGGGCCTCGAGGGCTACCGCGGCGTCGTCGAGCGCATCTACCGGGCCGGCGCCGTCAAGGTCGTCCACGCCGAAGTGGTCTACGCCAACGACGAATTCGTGTGGGAGCCCGGCAAGGTCGACACGCAGCAGCCGCCCCGCTGGGAAGGCCCCCAGCAGGTGCCGTTCCACAAGGCCGACTGGTTCGCCGACCGGGGCGAAGTCAAGGGCGCCTTCTCCTACGGCATCTTCCAGGACGGCACCCCGTCCCGCGTCGTCATCATCAACCGCGACTACATCAACAAGGTCCGCAAAGAGTCGAAGGGCTCCGAGAACCCGAAGTCGCCGTGGGTGAAGTGGTTCGACCAGATGGTCCTCAAGACCGTCGCCCACCGCCTCGAACCGTGGGTGCCGACCTCCACCGAGTGGCGCAAGGAACAGCTCCGCGCCGGACTCGAGGTCGCCGCCGAGCAGACCGGACCCGCCGTCATCAACGTCGGCCCGCAGCCGCAGGAACCCGGGCCCGACAGCTACGACGACAGCCCGGTCGAGGTCGAACTCCTCGACGACTAGCCCATCACCCAGCCCGGGGTCCCGCCCGCCGAAATCAGGCGGGGCCCCGGCACCACCCAAGGAGACCACGGAGCCATGGACAGCAGCCAGTACCAGCGCCTTCGAGCGATCACCCCGACGACCGAGCTCGGCACCGAATTCGACGAGTACCTGTGGGGTGCGCTCTACGAATACGCCGAAGGGGACACGCCCGCGCCGGACCAGATCGACCAGATCACGCACGCCTGGGCCATCTCGCCCGAGGGCTACGGCTCTACCGACATCGCGCTCCTCGCCCACCTCACCGACGGGCGCTGGGCGACCTGCGTGGCCTGGTCGGACACCACCGGCTTCGGCTGCCGAGAGGGAGTCGACTGGCGGATCAACGACACCCGCGAACTCGCCATCAGCCAGGGCCTCGACAAGGAAGCCCGCAGCCACCTCGGTCTTTCCCTGCACGGCGAGGAGCCCGCGTCATGACCGCACCCGTGCAGCCCGCCCTGGACGGCAGTGTCCCGGCCGCGCGGCAGACGAAGACCCAGCGGCAGGCCGAGGACTACGAGACGTGGCTCGCCGAAGTCTGGCCGGTGTTCATCACCGCCGCCGCCACCGGCCGCGTCTTCACCTGCTACGAGATCGCCGACACGCACAACCTGCCGCAGCCGCCCAACCCGCAAGCCCACTGGGGCCGGCTCATGACGCTCCTGCAGGACGAGGGCTACGTGAAGAAGGCGGGCTGGGCCTGCTCCGCCCGCCCCACCGTCCACCACTCCGGCGTCCGCACCTGGAAGGGCACCGCCGCCGCAAGGAGCGCCGCCTGATGAAGAGCCCCGTCCCGTACTTCGGCGGCAAGCAGCGCGTCGCCCCGTGGATCGTGTCGCTCCTGCCGGACCACGACCACTACGTCGAACCGTTCTGCGGCGGCCTGTCCGTCCTCCTCGCCAAGACACCGTCCCGCATGGAAACCGTCAACGACCTCGACGGCGAACTCATGACGTTCTGGCGGATCCTCCGCGACCAGCCGGAGCAGCTGCTCCGCGCCTGCCTCCTCACCCCGCACTCGCGCGCCGAACTCACCGCCACCTGGGAACCGACCGACGACGACCTCGAGCTGGCCCGCCGCATCTGGTGCCGCCTCGCCCAAGGCCGCTCCGGCACCCTCCGCAACACCGGCTGGCGGCACTACATCGACCCCGCCGGATCAGCCACGTCGATGCCCGGCTACCTCGAGGCCTACGTCGACCGGCTCGCGGCCGCCGCGGAGCGACTGCGGGAGGTCTCGCTCGAGAACCTCCCCGCCCTCGACCTGATCGCCAAGTACGGCAAGCAGCCCCGCGTCCTGCTCTACATCGACCCGCCCTACCTCGGCACGACCCGCGGCTGGGGCAACAACTACCGCGTCGAGATGAAGACCGAGCTTGAGCACCGCGAACTCGCGGCCGCACTCGCCGACTGCAAGGCGACCGTCGTCCTCTCCGGCTACCACAGCGACCTCTACCTCGAGCTGTACGACGGCTGGCACCGCTACGAGCAGTCGACCATGACCGGCAACGCCAAGACCGACAAGGACCGCACCGAAGTCCTGTGGTCCAACCGCGTCCTCGCAGGCCAGTACGACCTGTTCAGCGAGGTGACCGCGTGACACCCCGCCTGGAGCATCTGCCGCTCGCCCGCCTGTACCTGGCCCTGATCGCCGCAGGAGCCGCCCTCGGCGCCCTGTACGCGGCTGTTGCGGTCGGCGTCGAACAGCTGGCCGGGAGGCGGACGTGAACGCCGACACCGTCGACGGCTACCGCACCGCCGGCAACCACCTGCCCCCGATCGCCGACTGGTTCATCAACCTCGTCGCGCAATACGGCATCTGGACCGTCATCGGTGTCGGGACCGCCGCCATCGTCGCCGTCATGTGCGCCATCGGAGCCGGCTGCCAGCTCATCCGCTGGCACCGCCAACGACGAGCCGACGAACGCGCCATCCGGCAGCTCGAACTCTTCGCCAACGACCCCGACAACCACCGGAAGGAGACGCCGTGAGCCGCTACGACTGGATGGAAAACGCGGCCTGCACCCAAGCCGACCCCGACCTCTTCCACAGCAACGGTCACGGCGCCCCATACCGGCGAGCTCAAGCCATCTGCAACAGCTGCCCTGTCCAGCCGCAATGCGCCGACTTCGCCAACACCGTCGAGGGCGGCGCCGGCAAGCGCAGCCGGCACGGACTGTGGGCAGGCAAAGCCCCCCGCCAGCGCGAAGCCAACGCCAACCGGCTCAGCCGCCAGGCCACCCACGAACTCATCCTCCGCCTCCACGACCGCGGCGGCATGAAAGCCAAGCAGATCGCGGAAGCCGCCGACTGCGACGAACGCACCGTCTACCGAGTCGTCAAGCAAAACCGCACCGACGCCTACCAGGAGGCCGCATGAGCACCCGCGCCGCCATCGTCGAGTTTCTTAACGCCGGCTACAGCGACCGTGCGATCGCCCGCCAGGTCCACGTCCGCACCGACACCGTCGGTGAGATCCGCGCCCGGCTCGAACTGCCCGTGCACAAGCCGGGACCGAGCCGCTCCACGCACGAAGACCTGTTCTGGCGGCGGGCAGTACCCACCGTCGACGGCCACCTGCTCTGGCCGTACAGCACCACCGCACTCCGCGTCGGCCACGAGGGACCCAGGCGGTCCGCGTACCGGATCGCGTTCGCCATCCGCTGGCAGCGCGAACCCGTCGGATCCGTCAAGCCCGGTTGCGGTGTTGCGCGATGCGTCCACCCGCGGCACGTCGAGGACCAGCAGATGCGAGAGCAGTACGCGGCGATCTTCGGGGAGGTGGCCGCATGACCGGCCTCAGCAGCGAGATGCGCCGGCAGGTCGAGAAGTTGCTGCACGCCGGGCACAGCGACCGCGGCATCCACCAGGCAACCGGCGTTGCCCGCACGACCATCGCCCGCCACCGGCGCCGCCTCGGCCTGCCCAGCTACCTGGTCACCGCCGACGGCCCCGCATGCAGGCACGGCCACCCGTTCCCCGAGAACATCGCCCACGACAGCAACGGCTGGCTGATCTGCCGCGAATGCCGACGGCTGCACGGCCGTAAGCAGGCCGCCCGCGCCTACATCCCGGCCCAGCCCGACCAGGCCGCCATCACGCGCGCCGCGGCGGGCGATCCGCCCGACCGGCTCACCCCACGCGAACGCCACGCCGCCATACGGCGACTCGACAGCCGCGACTACTCAGCCGCGGTCATCGCCGAACACGTCCGCTGCAGCCCGCGCACCGTCCACCGCGCCCGCAGCAAGCAAGCCGCCTAGCCCGGACATGACGAAGCCCCGCCGGAAGGCGGGGCCGGGAGGAGGGGACGTGACGTCAGTCGTCGACAGCCAGAGCCGCGGAGTGCAGTGCGTTGCGGATGGTGAGCGCCTGGTTCTTGTAGTGCGGGCTGGCGTCGTCCCCACGGTCCTCGGTGCGCCGGTGCAGCTCGTCGATGATCGCCCGGTCGCGGATGGCCTGCTCGTAGAACTCCGGCGGCACGACGTAGGCGCTGCGTTCGCCGCGCTCAGTGAAGGCGCCGGAGCGCTTCCCGTAGCGGACGTCGCGCAGCAGCTGGGTCAGGTTCGCGCGGGCGTCGGTCATCGACACCTCGGCGATGCCGTCGTCGGCGATTCGAATGCCCTGGTCAGCAGCCATGGCCAGAGTGTAAGTCATTGCCAATCCTTCCATAGTTACCAATCTTTAAAGTAGTATGGCAGCGCCAGGTACGGCGTGCCAAGAGCAGCTAACGACCCCTGCCTGAAGCTCGATTGAAAGAAGACCTCAATGCCGAGTCGGTTCGAGTACGAGCGGGCAATCCGCGACAGCGAGCTGCCCCCGCTGTCGCGCCTGCTCACGCTCACGCTCGCCACCTGGGCGGACGTGAAGACCGGAGTCATCCCGGCACGCCTCACGCCGTCCCTCTCGATGCTCGAATCGGCAACCGGCATGGACAGGTCGACAGTCCGCCGGCACCTCAACAAGCTCGAAGCCGACGGATGGGTCGGACGAGACCGGCCCGCGGTCGCAGACGCCCGGTCGAAGAAGGCGCGGACCCAGTACACGATCACCATCCCCAAGGGCGTCACCGTGCCCGAATCGGATGGATATGAGCTAGGGGCAGAGAACACCGAAGCTAGGGGCACACAGCCCCTAGTCGAGCCCGGACTAGGGGCACAGCGCCCCATGGCTAGGGGCACACAGCCCCTAGAGCTAGGGGCAGAGAACCCCATGACTAGGGGCACCGTGCCCCTCAGTAGTTCCTACGGACCTAAGCGGTCCACAAACGTCCATCAACAGCAGGGCCCCGGCGCCGAGTCCGGCCGTGACGGAGATGCAGATGTTCTTCGCATCGCGCAGCCGCTCATCACCGAGATGACCAAGCGGGGCATGCGCGTCAGTTGGCAGATGCAGGCAGGCGACTGGAAAGAACTCGCCGACCTCGTCCGCACCCGCAGCGTGCCCGTCCTGGTCGACCACGCCGAGCGCGTCTGGAAAGCCGCCAAGTCCACGCCCTACTCGGCCCGGTACTTCATCGACGGCTGGCGAGGACTGCCCGAGGCGCCGGCCGACTCGGCACCCACGCTTCGCGCCGTCTCCGGCGGCTGGCGCCCCTTCCAGAACCCCGAGAACCACGACGTCTACGACGAACCACTCATCTAAGGAGACCCATGTCCGACCAGTGGATCCCGCCCAGCCAACGCCGCCGCGGCCTGGACCTCGCCGCCCTCGGCGTCCGCCCCGGCCGGTACGTCCTCCCCGACGTCACCGAATTCCTCGTCAGCGCCGACGGCAACCGCGAAGGCGCCGCTCGCCTCAACGCCTACCTCGCCGGCGAAGCCAGCCTCGACACCCTGCAGCCCGCCGAAGTCGCCTTCGTCCGACAGCACTTCCTCAAGGCCGCCGAAGAGCAGCGGCAGAAGTGCATCACCTACTTCGAGACCAAGGTTCCCCGCCGCTACGGCTCCGCACAGCCCAACGAACTCGCCGCCGCCTGGGCCCAGTCCGTCGTCGCCAACCCCGAAGAGACGCGTTCGCTGCTCGTCGTCGGTCCGACTGGCACCGGCAAAACGCACTACGCCTACTCGGTGCTCCGCGCCATCGCCGAGACCGGCACCACCACCGGCTGGGCCGCCTACACCGCCGCCGACCTGTACGCCCAACTGCGGCCCCGCACAGGCCGCGACAGTGAAGCCACCTTCGAGGGGATCTCCGGGACCGACGTCCTGTTCGTCGACGACCTCGGCGCCGCGAAGCTCACCGAGTGGACGGAAGAGGTTACCTACCGGCTGATCAACCACCGGTACGAGCAGTGCCGGCCCGGCATCTTCACCAGCAACGTTCCGCCCTCGCAGCTGCGTGACGCCCTCGGTGAGCGGATCGCCTCCCGGCTCACCGAAATGTGCGAACGGATCACCCTCAAGGGCGACGACCGCCGGAAGGGGATGGCGGCATGAGCGACCCGCTGACCTTCGCCGACGCCCGCACCCTCCAGCAGCAGGGCGACATCGGCCGGTTCATCAAGCACCACATGACCGAAGCCCGCCGAGCCGCAGCCCACCGCCGCGGCCTCGTCCTCCGCTACCCCGACCTCGCCGCCCAGCTCACCCAGCACCCGATCAACCACTCCTCGCCCGAGAAGTGGAACGGCTACATCCCCCCGGCCACCGACTGCACCGGCGCGATGAACACCGCCCGCTGCCGGCCCGCACTCCTCACCCTCGTCGCCGAAGCCGAACGCCGCCAGAGCCAGCCGAGGGACACCGCGACGGGACTCGAGGAGGCGGCATGAAGCGGCCGATCCTCCCGCGCCTCAGCCGCTGGACCTCCATCGCCAAGTGGGCGCGCACCGTCGCCTGCTGCCCCGAATGCCAGGTCCCGCCCGGCACGCCTTGCCACCGCGACGGCATAGCTCTCCCGCACGGAACCGTCCACGCCCGCCGCTACCAGGAAGCCGAGGCCGCCGCCGCATGACCCGCCCGGCCGACGGGGCCCCGCGGTGCGCGGCGTGCAAGCGGCGACTCCGCCAGCCGTCGCCCACCGGCCTCGGCCCCGTCTGTGACCGCCGCCTCAACGGACCACCACCCGCCAAACCGAGCAGCCACCGGCCAGACAGCGATCGCGTGATCCCCGGCCAGACCGAACTCCCGCTCACCGAACACCAGCCAACCCTCTGGAGCCTCTGATGCAGCCCCGCACCAACACCCCCGACCGAAAGACCGTCAACGACGAAGGCCGCACCGTCACCAGCATCAAGGTCAAGCGCGCCTGCAACGGCTGCGGAACTCTTCTCGGCGACGCCGACAACCGCGACGTCGACAACCGCGGCGAACTCACCGACGTCCGCGCCGAGTGCGACCACTGCCGCCCCCTCGTCGAGCTCGAAGACTCCGGCTGCACCACCTGGCGGCTCACCCGCCGCGCCATCGGCGCCATCGACGACGAACTCGACCGACTCGGCGTCTACGCCAAGGGCTACTGGCAGGAAGTCGACGGCAAGCTCACCGTCGTTGGCCTGCGCGTCGGCACCGGCGAGACCCGAGTCGTCGCGTTCTTCGGCGACTGGCTGATCCGCCACCCCGATGCCACCTTCGCGATCCACAAGGCGCCCACGGAGGTGACCGCGTGACCCGCGGAGCTGGCCGCAGTCGCGGCTACCGAGCGCAGGAATCCGAGCTCCGCCCCGGCAAGGTCGTGGTGCCGTTCGGCGAGAAGACGACGATCTGCCCGGCCTGCCGCCAGCACAAGCACTACGCCTGCTGGGCACACACGGCGGCGCTCGGTATCGGCGGGGAGCTCGGCTGCCCGTGCGGCTGCCACGTCCCGCTCGACGAGCCGCTGATGACTGACGAAGCCATCGACGACATGGCCGCCCACGGCACCCTCGCCGACCACGTCAAGTTCCAGAAGTCCTGGGCCCTCGGCTCCGGGGCCATCCACTTCGGCGAACCCTGCCGCCGCTGCGCCGCCGTCGAGGCATCGCGCACCGGACAGCAGACCGCGCTGCCTCCGGGGGAGTCATGAAGGTCCGTGCCGACATCGCCGCCCTGATCCGCGAGGGCCACACCAACGCCCACATCGCCCACGTGCTCCATTGCGACGAGACCACCGTCGGCAAAGCCCGGCAGGCCCTCCGCTACCCGCCAGCCGGCGCCCTCGCCCGCATCTACGCCGAAGCCGCACCCACCGGCCAAGTCCGCGACTACCGGCCGCCGACCGGATGGATGCCGCTGTCGCCCGCCCAGCAGGCCGCCAACCGGGCCGCGCTGCTCGCCGCAATCCGCGAGGCCGCCTGATGTCCCGCCGTTGGCTCCCTCACCCGCCCGCCACCATCCGTCCCGCCCCGTGCCCGACCGGCCAACCCCGGTACACGACCCGCGCGCTCGCCCTGGCCGCGACGGTCGGGCATGTGTGCGCGGCCCGCCTCACCCCGGCCGCCTGCCCGCAGTGCGGCGGCATCCACCTCAACCACGCCGCCTGACCTCGCCCGTTGTTCCCCGCCCGTGGGGGACCGGTACGCGCCCAGACCGCACCCGCGGCCTGCGGTGAACGCTGTGACCTGCACGTTTCAGCCGAATGGAGAGAACGAATGACCGACCTGACCACCCGCATCTTCACCCGCGATCAGCTCAAAGAGATCGGCGTCCCGGACATCTGGAGTGCCGCCGACAAGACCAACGCCGCCGAGCACCTCCACGAGTCGCAGGTCGACTCCCGCCGCTGGGTGTCCGTCCACGAGCTGGTCTTCCGCGCCCCCGACGACGGCCTGGCGTACCGCGTCTTCTACGAGCAGGGCCTCACCGAGAGCCAGGACGACACCGACCCCTGGAACGACGAGGACGAGGTCAAGGCCGTCGAGGTCGAGCAGCGGCCCGTCGTCATCCAGCAGTGGCTCCCCGTCGACGCGCCCCGCGACAAGGGCCTCGACCTGGTCCTGCCCGCCTGGGAGGCCGTGTACGAGCCGGGCAACGTCTCCGACTACCTGATCGGCTACGCCAACGACGAGGTCGGCGCGAGGGGCGCAGCAGAGGCGTGGCTACGCTCGCAGGCCGAGGTGACCGACCGCCTGGAGTGGGTGCCCCAGACGGCGGGCGACGGCTACGACGCGGAGTTCGAGCTGATCGAGCGGCACGACGACGGCGTCGACACCGGACCGGGGATCACCGTCCGCCGCCGCACCGCCACCACCACCCACGCAGCCGAGGCGGCGCAGCGATGACCGTCTACCGCATCGAGTTCGGTCCGGCTTGGCCCGTCCCGTCGATCACCGTCGACTACGCCGACCCGAACGTGGCCGCCCGCGCCGTCGCCGAGCACGCCATCCCGCACCTGCGCCCCGCCCTCGCAGCCAAGGGCCGACCCGAACTCGCCGACTGCTTCTTCCAGACGAACCGGGAACGCACCGCCGGCCAGTTCATGTGGCTGAGCCTCGCAGGCGAGAAGGCCGCCCAGTTCTGCCCGGCGCGACTGACCGCCGAGGGGGCGCAGCGATGACCGCCCACCCGCTCGGCGTCGAAGTCTCCTGCGACGGACCCGACGACCAGACCGACTGCCCCGACAGCGCCGCAGTCCGCGCCAGCTTCGGATCGATGACCGCCCCGCAGGTACGGGCCGACGGGCGCAGGGACGGCTGGACCAGCCGCCGCAGCCTCGGCCGGCTCCGCGACGTCTGCCCGGCCTGCCGAGCCTCTGCCCCGTCTGTGTGACCTCCCCGCCCACCACGAGAAAGCAGAACCCAATGACCCAGCAGCCCGCCCTGCGCATCCTCAGCCTCGGCGCCGGCGTCCAATCCACCACCCTGCTCATGCTGTCCGCCGACGGCACCCTTCCCAAGGTCGACGCCGCCGTGTTCGCCGACACCGGCTGGGAACCCGCCGCCGTGTACGAGCACCTCGACCGGCTGGAGGCCGAGGTCGCCCAGCCCGCCGGGATCCCGATCTATCGGGTGTCCACCGGGCAGATCCAGGAAGACGTCCTCGACCCGGACAAGCAGCGCTCCCTGCCCGCACACACCCGCGACCCCGAAACCGGGGAGCACGGGATGCTGAACCGGCGCTGCACGCAGACGTACAAGCTCACCCCGATCCTGCGGCAAGCCCGTCTCCTCCTCGGCGCACAGACCTCCGACCCGGCCCCGTGCCGCTACTGCGACGGCACCGGCGAGCGCATCGCCCCGTGGCGCGCCAAGCGTGACGACCACACGCCCGGCCCGTGCTCCGTCTGCAACGCCACCGGCACCCTCGCCCGCGTCGGACAGCCCCCGGCCGGCGTATGGGCGGAGCAGTGGATCGGGTTCTCCACCGACGAGATCGGCCGCGTCTCGGATCGCGGCGACACCCGGTACTCGCGGTCCCGGCATCCGCTGCTGGAGCTGAACATGTCCCGCACCCAGTGCGACGCCTACCTCAAGCACCGTGGTTGGACGTCGGTCGAGAAGTCCGCGTGCATTGGCTGCCCGTTCCACGGCAACGCCGAGTGGCGGCGCATGCGGGACACCGACCCCGAGTCGTGGCAGCGGGCGGTCGACTTCGACAAGGCGTACCGGACCGGGCCAGGTCTGCGCCACGAACGGTTCCTGCACATCTCCCGCCTGCCGCTCGGCGAGGCGCCGATCGACCGGGTGCGGCCCTCGGAGTGGCAGCAGGACACCGTCTTCGACGCCGTGTACGACGCCGAGCTTGCCGAGCAGGGCGACCCCGACGGCTGCTCCCCGTGGGCGTGCCGGTCCGGACAGCCCGCGGCGTGAGCACGCACACGGGCCACCTGCCTGCCGGTAACAGGCGGGTGGCCCGCACCCCGAACCCTACGCACCACGCATCTGGAGCTGACATGACCCACACCCACCAGCCCGACGACCTGCTGCGCCGTACCGAGTCATACCTGTCCGCCCTGCACGGGAGTGTGGCCCGGCACGACAACCTCGCCGCGAACTACGGCTGCGCGGGCTGCGAGTTGCGGGACCAGACCCGCGCCGCGCTCCGTGCCGCCGCCTCGGTCCCGGCGCAGGCGCCCACCACCCAGGCCGCGGCGCTGAGCGACGCCGAGCAGACGATGCTGGCCTACGCCCTCGACCAGGCTCAGGAGCGGATCTGGGTGGAGGGCGGGTTCACCGAGGAGGACCAGGCCGCGGTCGACTCGCTGCGCCGCCGTGCCGTGCTGCCCGCCAACCAGACCACCGACCGAGCCGCGATCCTCCGCGCCGAGGCCGAGCACCTCCTCCGCGACCTGTACCCGGCCGTGTACGAGGATGCCGGGCAGAAGACCGCGCAGGGCGTCAACCGCGCCGTCCGGGAGCTCCTCGACCGGGCCACCGCAGCCGAGCTCCAGGCCGAGGTGTACGCCGCGTCCGGCCCGCACGACACGGACGACACGACCGGACAAGCCGAGCCGCAGGCCGACTTCCAGGACCGCGGCGAGGCGGCCCGCCGCGCAGCCGGGATTGACGGCACCGCAGGCGACGCCCAGGACGTGACGCACACCTTCGTCCTCGACGAAGCCACGGGCGGTTGCCTTGTCTGCGGTCTGTCGCCCACGTACCGCAAGCACGCGCCCGCCGTCGTGTCCCAGCCCGACGGGGAGGCCTGAACCGTGGCCGACTTCACCGCTGAGACCGTGACTCGCACGATCCGCCGCTGGATCGTCCCCGCCGCCGAACCGTGGGGCGCTGCCGCTGCCGAGATCGGTAAGGCGTGGGCGGTCGCCGAGCTCGCCTACCGGGAGCACCACGGGATCCCCGAGGACCGGCCGCTGCACGACGACGCGCTCCGGTTCCACGTCAGCGACGACGAGATCGTCATCGAGTTCTTGACCGAAGCGAACACCGCCTGACCGCCTTGCCGCCCCTGCGTCGTGGGGGCGGCACCCGCACCGCACCGCCGGAAGGAACACCTGATGCCTGAACAGCCGTGCCCGTTCTGCGAGATCGTCGCCGGACGCGCGCCCGCAAAGATCGTCGAGGAATGGCCCGAGGCCATCGCGATGGTCCCGCTTAACCCTGTCGTCGAAGGCCACCTGCTGGTCATTCCGCGCGAGCACGTCCCCGACTTCGTCGCCTACCCCAAGGTCTCGGCGGCGACGATGCTCTGCGCGGCCGAACTCGTCGCGGGCATGGGCTCGTACAACCTGATCACCAGCAAAGGCCGCCCGGCCACCCAGTCCGTGTTCCACCTCCACCTGCACCTCGTGCCCCGCGCCGAGAACGACGGGCTCGCACTGCCCTGGTACAGCGGCAAGAAGCGATCCGGCGTGCAGCTCAACGTCCAGCCCGCGCCCGACGACGACGCCTACGCCCGAGGCTTCGCCGCAGGAAGGCGCGCCCGATGACCGCCCGTTCCCTGCCGCTCGTGCAGCCGGCGCTCCGCATGTGGACGATCCTCCGCCGCTGCTACCGCGGCCAGGACCCGGTCGCCGTCCTCGGCCGCGGGCTGGAGATGCTCGCCGCCGCGGACGGGCACCTCGCCCCCGGCGGTGGCATCCGGACGGCGCGGGACGTCGAACGGGCACGGAGGCGGACGTGAGCGCCCTCACTGCCCGGCAGCGGCAAGTCCTCCGCCTGACCGCCGCCGGATACACCAGCACCCAGACCGGCCACCGCCTCGGCATCGACGCCCGCACCGTGTCCCGCCACCTCGGCGAGGCCTACAAGACGCTCGGCGCCCACGACCGCGCCCACGCCGTCGCGTTGGCCATTCACCACGGGCACATCACGCTCGCTGAACTCGCGGCGATTGCGCAGGAGTCGACCGCGCGGGACGCCGAGGGGCCACGGGAGCCCGTGGACGCCCCTCAGGGCGGCCGGGAGGCGTCGCGGGCCGCTCGGGACGGGCGAGGCGCTGCCAAGCCGTCACAGGCGCCTGCAGGCGAGCCGGAAGGGCGGGCCGCGTGAACGACTTCACCCCCGGCCCCCGCAACCGGCGTGGCCGACCGCAGATGACCGACGCCCAGCAGGCGCTCGCCGACGAACTCGCCCGCCGGGCCGCGCAGATGCGGGCCGAGTCGGACGGCGAGCTGCCCATCGCGGAGGCCGTGGAGCTTGCCGCGTTCCGCATGGGGGTCGAAGTGCCCCAAACCGCCCACGAATCTGGAGATGAGACGTGACCGCAGCATCGCACCCCACCGAACAGGGCCCAGGAAGGCCGCTGAGCGCCCCCCTCGCGGCCTCAACCCCCGAAGTCGGCACCCGAGGAGGTTCGAAGGGGGAGTTCGGCCCGCAGACGGGCGCTCAGGGATTCGACACAGACCCGCGCCCCCTGACCGACGCCGAGCTCCTCGCCTGGGCGGTGGTGATCGAGTACCGGCAGCTACAGCACATCAGCGGCATCACGATCCTGCTGCTGCCATTCCCGCCCTGCCCCACCTGCCAGGCCACGGTCTACGAAGCGACCGCCTGGTGGCAGCAGGACACCCTGCGAAACGAGGTCACGCTCGACCTCAAGCCTTGCGGCCACAGCCACACGTCCAGCCGCGCCGACGTCGAACGGATCTACCGCCACCTCGGCGCCATGCTCCAGGCGTTGGAGACTCGCCTGCCCACCACCGACGAGATCGTCCAGGAGGCGCGCGCCCGGGCCGGTGAGCCGGAAGCGGCCACTGTCTGCATCCATCCCGAGGGCTACGACGGCGAATGCCCGTGCCCGACCGGCTGCGGCTGCTGCCCGGTGACGGCCGCGGTGCTCGGCCCGATCGGCTACGCCCGCCGCCAGCAAGCCGAACGAGCCGCAGCGGCGCCGTCAGACCCCGAGGCCGCCGTCGCCCGCATCCGCGCCTACGCCCAGCACGCCATCGACGCAGGCGACACCGGGCCCGGACCCGACATCGGCCAGCTGCTGATGCGGCTCCTCGACGGAGACGAGACAGCGACCCAAGCGACTGGCATAGAGACCACCGCCCGCGTCTTCGCTGGCCTCCACCGCTCCGCCGAGCAGGACGTCACCCGCGTGATCGAGCTGTACGAGCGATGGGTGAAGCAGGGCGCGCCGCCACTCGGTGTGCCGATCGCCCGCTGGTGGGACAAGCGGCTCGTCGAGCTGCACGACGCGATCAATCCGTCTGCCCCTGATGGCGGGCCGACCGTCGCCGAAGCCGCCCAGGCCGACCGGAACTGGGACCTCGAACGCCACGGCGAATAGCCGCGCCACACCCGTCAGCACCCGCACGACAGGAGACGACCCGTGAACGAGATTCCCGCCAAGACCGAGACCTTCGAGACAGAGCCGTCGCGCCGCCCGCTTCCGCCACTCCGGAAGGGCTACTGCCCATGGAAGGAATCCGGTCCCGACGGCAACCGCACCTGCAGATTCCTTGCAGGCCACGACGGCGACTGCGACATGCAGCCGGTGACGCCGTGACCGATCCCGAACTCAAAGCCGCGTACCGCCGCCTCGAAGAGGCCATCCGAGCCGTCAGCGAACTAGAAGGCGCCCGAGGCGTGATCACCGAATGGGTCGTCGTCACCGCACACCAGTCCTATGACGAAGACGGCGACCCGTCCGTCCAGATCGGCCAGTGGATGCCCGACGGCGGTGAAGTTCCCTACCACCGCGTCATGGGGCTCCTCGACTACGCGCTCACGATGCGCCGAGCTGAGATCGCCGAAGCCTGACCCGCCAGCACCCGCACCGCCGCATCAGGTAACCGACCCGCTCCATAGCCAACGACAAGGCCCCCGCCAGCCCAACGGCCGGCGGGGGCCTTCTGCATC
>NZ_JBHWVI010000085.1:0-32217 GCF_042737005.1 Streptomyces sp. NPDC060027 | reverse complement strand
GGGCCCGGGACGTCGGGTGGAGACTCAGTCCTCGTCGGTGGACGCCGTGACGGAGGAGAGCGTCTGCTCCGCCGCCACGGTCTTCTTCGCCGTGGACTTGGCGGCCGCCTTCTTCGCGGTCACCTTCTTGGCCGTGGTCTTCTTGGCGACCGTCTTCTTGGCCGCCACCGTCTTCTTCACGGCGGCCTTCTTCGCGGTCGCCTTCTTGGCCGTCTTGCGCGCGGCCGCCTTCTTGGCGGCCGGGGCCTCGGCGTCGGCCTCGGCGGCCTCCGGCTCGGCAGGCTCGGCGACCGGCTCCGCGGCGGCCGACGGGACGACCGTGACGGCCGCCTCCGCGGACGCGGTGGGCGCGGTGGCCTTGCGCACGGCACGACGGCGCGGACGGGCCGGCGCGGCGCTCTCGGGCGTCGGTTCGGCCTCGGGGGCGGTCTGCGCGGCGGCCTCGGCGACGGGCGCCGGAGCGGGCTCCGTGACCGTCACCGTCACCACGGCCTCCTCCGCCGCCTTGGGCGAACCGGCGGGCGCCGACACCTTCCGGGTCGCACGACGACGCGTACGGCCCCGGGGAGCGGCCTCGTCCTCGGCCACGGCGGCCGGAGCCGCCTCGGCCGGAGCCTCGACCACCGGCTGCTCGACGGCCGGAGCCTCGACCACCGGGTCCTCGACCGCGACCGGCTCGGCCTCGGCGGCCTCACGGGACCTGGCCGCGGCCCGCTCGGCCCGCTCCTCGCGCCTGCTCCGCGGAGCGCGCTCCTCCGCCTTCGGCGCACCCGCCGGAGCGGACGCGCGCCGGGTGGCCCGGCGCCGCGAACGGCCACGGGTGGCCGCGGCCTCCGCCTCGGCGGCGCTGCCGTAGAACTCCTCGTCCGGCTGGAACTCGGTGTCGACGAGCGCGACGGGCGCTGCGACCTCGGCGGCCACCTCGGCCTCGGTCTCGACCGTCTCCGGCTCATCGGCCGACTCGTGCGTGAGCTCGTGCTCGTGGTCGTGGACGTGCTCGGCACCGCCACGGCCGCGCTTCTTGCGCTTGCCGCCGCCACCGATGGACGTCGGCTGCTCCATGTGCACGATGACGCCGCGGCCGTTGCAGTGGACGCAGGTCTCGGAGAAGGACTCCAGCAGGCCCTGGCCCACCCGCTTGCGGGTCATCTGCACGAGGCCCAGCGAGGTGACCTCGGCGACCTGGTGCTTCGTACGGTCACGTCCCAGGCATTCGAGCAGGCGCCGCAGCACCAGGTCCCGGTTGGACTCCAGGACCATGTCGATGAAGTCGATGACGACGATGCCGCCCAGGTCGCGCAGCCGCAGCTGGCGCACGATCTCCTCGGCCGCCTCCAGGTTGTTCCTGGTGACGGTCTCCTCGAGGTTGCCGCCCTGGCCGGTGAACTTTCCGGTGTTGACGTCGACCACGATCATGGCCTCGGTCTTGTCGATCACCAGCGAACCGCCGCTGGGCAGCCAGACCTTGCGGTCCAGCGCCTTCATCAGCTGCTCGTCGATCCGGTACGTGGCGAAGACGTCGACCTCGGAGGTCCACTTCGACAGCCGGTCGGTCAGGTCGGGCGCCACGTGCGAGACGTAGCCGTGGATGGTCTCCCACGCCTCGTCGCCGCTGACGATGACCTTGGAGAAGTCCTCGTTGAAGATGTCGCGGACGACACGGACGGTCATGTCCGGCTCGCCGTAGAGAAGGGTCGGGGCGTTACCGCTCTTCGCCTTCTTCTCGATGTCCTCCCACTGCGCCTGCAGACGCTCGACGTCGCGGCGCAGCTCGTCCTCGCTCGCGCCTTCGGCGGCGGTGCGCACGATGACGCCCGCGTCCTCGGGAACGATCTTCTTGAGGATGGTCTTCAGACGCGCGCGCTCGGTGTCTGGCAGCTTGCGGCTGATGCCGGTCATCGAGCCCTCGGGGACGTACACGAGGTAGCGGCCCGGCAGGGAGACCTGGCTGGTCAGACGCGCGCCCTTGTGGCCGATCGGGTCCTTGGTGACCTGCACGAGGACCGACTGGCCGGACTTGAGGGCGGACTCGATGCGGCGCGGCCCGTTGGCCATGCCGAGCGCCTCGAAGTTGACCTCACCGGCGTAGAGGACCGCGTTGCGGCCCTTGCCGATGTCGATGAACGCGGCCTCCATGGACGGCAGCACGTTCTGGACCTTGCCCAGGTAGACGTTGCCGACGTACGAGGTCGCCTGCTCCTTGTTGACGTAGTGCTCGACGAGCACGTTGTCCTCGAGGACGCCGATCTGGGTGCGCTCGCCGCTCTGGCGGACGACCATCACGCGCTCGACGGCCTCGCGGCGGGCCAGGAACTCGGCCTCCGTGATGATCGGAACACGGCGACGGCCCTGCTCGCGGCCCTCACGACGGCGCTGCTTCTTCGCCTCCAGACGGGTCGAGCCCTTGATGGACTGCACCTCGTCCGAGGGGTGCTCTTCCTTCTTGGCACGCGGTTCGCGGACCTTGACGACGGTGCGCTCGGGGTCGTTCTCGCTGGGCTCGGCGTCACCACCGGAGTCACCGGCACGACGACGACGGCGACGACGGCGACGAGAGCTGCTGGAGCCGCCCGACTCCTCGCGCTCGTCGGCCTCCTCGGCGTCCTCCTCGACCTGCTCGGCGGTGTCCTCGACGTCCTGCGCGGCCTGCTCGGCGGCGTACTCGTCCTCGCCGGCCTCGCTGTCCGAATCGGCGGACTCGCCGCGCCGGCGACGACGGCCACCACGACGGCGACGGCGACGGGAGCCCGCGGACTCCTCCTCGCCCTCGTCACCCTCGACGGCGTCCTCGGCCTCCTCGGCCTCCTCGGCCTCCTCGGCCTCCTCGGCCTCTTCGGCGTCCTCGGCGGACTCCTCGGGCTCCTGCGGCTCCTCGGCGGCCACGGTCACCGGCTCGTCCTCGACGCCCCGGCGACGGCGGCGGCGACGGCCACCGGTCGGCTCCTCGACGACCTCGACCGGCTCGGGGGCCTCAACCACCTCGGCGGCTTCCTCGGCGGCCTCGGCCGCGGCAGCGGCGGCGGCCCGCTCGGGCGTCTGGAACATCGGCTCGGTGAACACCGGCGCCTGGAACACGGCGACGGCCGGACGTCCGGGGCGCCGCGAGGACTCCTCGGACCTCTTCGGCGCGGGCGCCGAGAAACCGACGGCGGCCTTGCGGGTGGCACGGCGGCGGCCACGGCGCGGGGCGCCCTCCTCGGCCTCCGGCTGCGCGGCCTCCGGCCGCACGGCCTCCTCGGGCTGGTTCTCGCTGGTCACGGGCGCCTCCACACGCTCGTCGGCGGCGTCGCCCTCGGGCGCGCCGGCGGGCGCGGAGGCGCGCCGGGTGGCACGACGACGGGTGGCGCGGCGGGGGGCGGCCTCTTCGGCGGCGGGCTCGGCGACGGGCGCCTCGGCCTCGGCTTCGGCCTCCGCGGTGGCGGGGGCGGTCACCGGCTCGGCGGGGGTCGTCACGACCTCGGCCGCCTCGGCGGTACCGGGCGTACCGGTGGGCGCGGTGACACGGCGGGTGGCGCGACGGCGGGTACGGCCGGCGGGCGCGGTCTCCTCGACGGCGGCCGGGGCCTCCTCGGCGGGCCTGCCCTCGGGCTCGGCGACCGTGGCTGCGGGCACGACCGTCTCGGCGATCTCGGCGGTCTCGGCAGCCGCGGGCTTACCGGCGGGGGCGGAGACACGGCGGGTGGCACGGCGACGCGTACGGCGCGGTGCGGCGTCGTCGGTGGTGACCTCGGCCGCGGCCGTCTCGACAGCCTCTTCGGCCTCGACAGCCTCTTCGGCCTCGTCCGGCTCTTCGGCCTCGGCATTCACGGAGGTCGGGGCCTGCGCGGAGGCTTCCTCCGCCCGGAGGTCGGCGGATGCCACGGCCGGTATGGCCGGCGCGGTGGTCTCGGCCGCGGCCTCGGAGGCGGCGGTCGGCGGACCGGCGGGGCGCGACGCCGCACGGCGGCGGCGCCGCGGCGGCAGGGTGTCGCTGGGAGTGTTGTTGGTTTCGGAACCCTCGGTGGGTTCGGTCGGCTCGAGCATGCGGGTGGATCTCCCGTCAGGCTCCCGGGGCGCCGCGCCTGGTCCGGCAGTACCGGTGACGTCCGCGGCTCGCGCGATGCGCGGTGCCGCCGTCCGGGGCGCGGGCGCCGCACGGGAGCTCTCTGTGTCCTGTCTCACCGGTTCCGTACGCCATGTGTGCGTACGGCCTGGCGAAAGTCTTCTGGTCGGTGCGCTGCCCGACCCAGGTGGCTCCCGGATACGAGGGCGGCGTTACGACATCCGTCCTTACGCGGAACCTTCCTTACGCCGACGCCTTCGCGGCGGCAGTTTCGGCGGCCCCTGTGCGATCGGCTGGGGCGGCTGTGACTGCCTCGCGGTCGGGCGCGAGCGGGTCGGTCACCGTGCCGGTCTCTTCATCGAACAGCCCCTGCGCCAGCCTGGTCACCGCAGCGGCGACCGGCGGCGCCAGGTCGGCCACGGCGCGAAGACCGGACAGGACGTCGTCGGGTCGAACGGCAGGCGTCACGTGCCGAACAACCAGCCGCAGTATCGCACAGGGCTGGTCGGTCGGCCTATCAGCCTGTGGACTGTGCGTCTCGGGGATCGTCTCGAGGCTCGCCACGGCACCGCGGGCATCGAACGTCCGCATGCCGTTCTTGGTCTTGCGGCTGACCTCGACGGTCTCGGCCGTGTTGAAGGCCTCCACCGCGCGCTCCGCCTCCGCCGGGTCCACGCCGTCGAGGCGCAGCTCCCACACGGAAGCGGTGAGCCGGTCGGCGAGACCCGAGACGCTGGCCTCGACCGCCTCGATGATGTCGAGCCCGAGGGGCATCGACTCGTCGAGGAGTTCGCGCAGCTTCTCTGGGTCGCGCTTCGCGGTGAGCGCGATCTCCAGGTACTCCGCCTCGCTGCCGGTGCCGGTGGGTGCGGCATTGGCGTACGACACCTTCGGATGCGGCGTGAACCCCGCCGAGTACGCCATCGGTACGGCGGCACGGCGCAGGGCACGCTCGAAAGCGCGCTGGAAGTCACGGTGGCTGGTGAACCGGAGGCGGCCGCGCTTGGTGTAGCGCAGTCGGATGCGCTGCACCGCGGGTGCGGGCGGCGGGCCTTCGGGCTGTCGCTTGCCCAGTGTCGTTCAGTCCTTCGTGAGTGCGGTCGTACTGCTACCTAGAGTACGTGTGTCGGCGGCCGGTGGTTCCCGCCGGGCGACCGGCCGCGGTTCCCGGGGAGTCCCGAAGACCATCCGCCGGAAATCGACCCGGGCCTGCCGGGCAACGTCCCGGGCGGCGGCCAGGGCCTGCCGGGTCGCCCGCCCGACGCTGCGCGCCGCCTCGGCCGCGGGCTCCAGCACCAGGTCGCGTACGGCGTGCCCGACCGGCGTCAGCACGGTCCGGTAGGCCCAGCGCACGGGTTCCACGAACGTCCACCGGAACAGGCGTGCGAAGAACCGTCCGACGGCGAGCGAGATGTGCCCGGCGATCCGCCAGGCGTGCCCGAGCGCCTCCCCGACCTCTCCGGCGACGACGGCGAGGGCCCGCCCGACCGGCACGAGCACCCAGCGCCACACCGCGAGCGCGGGCAGCACGAGCAGGACGCGCGCCGTCCAGTAGAGCGCGGCACCGACGCCGATGAAGATCATCCGTACGATCCACACGAACCCCTCGGCCAGCAGGGCGATCACCCTGCCGATGGGCGTGAGGACCCAGGTGTACAGCCACAGCGCCGGGACGACGAGCAGGTACCGCGCCAGCCAGGCCACGACGGCGTACACCCCGGCCCCGATGGCCGCGAGGACCAGCCCGATGCCCGTGAGCAGCCAGGTGACGGATCGCCCGACGGGCGTGAGCAACCGCACGTAGACCCAGTCGAGAACGGTCAGGAGACCGCCGCCGATCCAGACGACCACGGCCGCGACAGCCGAGAACAGCAGGGCGAACCCGGTGCCGATCCCCCGGGCCGCCCAGACGATCGCGTGGCCGAGCGGGGTCAGGACCGCGCGGTAGAACCACACCGCGGGCACGACGAGCAGCACCCGCCCCAGCCAGGCCAGCGCCCGGCCCACCGGCAGGGCGACGTACCTCCACAGCGCCACCCAGGGCCGGACGAACAGCGCCCGTGCCAGCCACCCGAGCGCCCGCCCCAGCGGCCGCAGCAGGGTGTCCCGGAGGAACTTCCCGCCGACGACGAGCGCGTCCCACACCATCCGCACCGGCACGACAAGAACGAGCACGACGATCCGCACCGGGATGCGGATCGCGACGGCAAGACACCCCTCGGCCGGCTCGCCGGGTCGCCGGGTCGCACGGCAGGCGGCTTCTCCAGATCCATATCTGCGTAGACGCACCGGCCACCTCGATGGATGCGCCACATCGGCACCCATTGATACGTCCATGCCGTGATGTCGGCTTGGTACGTCCATGAAATGAATCGCTGGCCTCACCAGCGGTGCATTACCTCACCAGGTCGCCCTAATTGGGCTGATTTGATGATAAATAGGGCGCGTTTCGAGGAGGTTGGACGATCTGCCCGGCATCGCCGGGTGAAGCTCGCGATCGGCTTCGAGGAATTCCCCACCGATCGATTCAAGGAGCACCCGCGCATGAATCCTGAGTCCAGGACCACGCCTCCGCTGGGCCCGCCGGCCCGCGACCGGTTCAAGAGAGCCAGTGTGGTGGCCTCACTGGCGCTGGTGATGGCGTCGGGAGTGGTCGGCCCCTCGACGGCGACGGCAGGCAGCGTGGCCGATCGCGCGACGCCGGCCCCGTACGGCGGCGACAAGTGCAGGCCCGGCCCGCACCACAAGCACCGGGCCCTCCCGGACGAGCGGCCCGACGGAAGGCATTGGTGCGAGGGCCCGACCGGCCCGCGAGGCCCGAGGGGCGCCACCGGGGCGACGGGAGCAGTGGGCCCGACGGGACACACCGGGCGCACCGGGCCTGCCGGGCCCGCCGGGCGCACCGGGCCCGCCGGGCACACCGGGCGCACCGGGGCGACGGGAGCGGTGGGTCCCACGGGGCACACCGGTGCGACCGGGCCCCAGGGCGCGCGGGGTGCCACGGGGGCACCTGGCCTCCTGGGAGCCACCGGCCCCCAGGGTCAGACCGGCGCGACAGGCGCTACGGGCCCGTGCTCGGGCATCGACGCCGCGCAGGAATCGCCGGACTTCGAGGTCCGTGTCGTCCTGAGCGGCGGAAAAACCTTCGCGGGCATCCGTGACCAGCGGACCGGCGAGACGCAGCACTTCCTGTGGACCAACCTCAGCACCCACCCGGACTATCCGTCCGGCGGCGCGGCAGGTCTGCCCTGCGGCGTCGCGGTCAACGCGCACGCCCGGAAGACCACCTTGAACCGCATCAAGTTCGACATCGTGACCACCACGGGTCAGGTCTGGGAGACCAGCTGCGTCGCGTTGACCACCACCCACCCCGCGACCCTGACCTGCGCCGACCGCACGGGCCATCCCAAGCCCTGGCTCCTGGTCGCCCGGCAGCCGGCACTCGACACCGCCAACTTCGACGCCCTCAACGACGGCGCGTGACCGCCGCCTCGCCGCCTCCGGTCCCCCGTACGCCCCGCACCTGAACCGGCCGGACAAGCGCAACGCGGAAGGGGTGCCCGCCAGGTCGGCAACCGACCCTCGGGCACCCCTTCGCGCTGTCCTGCACCGATCAGGCCGTGGTCCAGTCCCCCACGTAGAACAGTTCCAGCTGGCCGTACGGATCGTCGAGGCTCGACAACTCTTCGGCCAGGCTGTTCAGCACCGACACGGACCGCACGAAACCGTGGACGTCCGCGCGGAGGAACGCGTGGGCCTCGGTGAACACGACGGCGATGAGCCACGGACTCCTCTCACCGCGCTGCTGCAGGAGGTCGCGCAGCGCGTCCCAGTTGTCCGCGTACTCCTCCGGCTTGACCAGCGCCCGGCCCAGCGCGGCCTTGAGCTGCCGCTCCTCGCGCACCGTCCCCAGGTCGATCTCCAGTACGGAGAAGCCGGACTGCTTCAGTTCCTCCACCAGCAGGCCGCGCCGGTCCTCACCCACGAGATAGGGATCGAGAGGCAGCCAGGGCAGCCGCTCCTCGACGTCCACCCACGCGTCAAGCATGTCGTCCTCGGTGCTCATCAAGTCCCCCGCACGCAGTCTCGTCATGATCGCCGGATGAGTACACCACACCGTGCCGACAGGGCTCCTGTCGGTTCATCAGGAGGGAACCGCGACGGGGTCCGGGCCCGGACAGATCCTGGCGGTCCGGTCGTCCGGCGCGACGGCGACGCCCTCTCCGTACGACGAAAGCCGCCCACCGGTGCGGCTCGTGGTGGACGGCTCATGCCTGGGCGTTCAGAGATCGGAGTCGGCGGCGGCGACGTAAGCATCCTCGGCCGCTGGACGACACCGGCCGAAGCCGGCGGCGGGATTCGAACCCGCGTCGCTCTCTTGACAGGAGAAGTAGCCGCAACCTGCGCACCTGAACGATGCCCACAGTAGCGCCGGCCGGCGACTCCGGCATCCGACTTACGCGTGCGTGCCTTCGCCGCGAACCCAGCTCGGCATCGACATCGACATCGGCATCGGACTGCGGCCCGCGCGGTGTCGTGGCGTCACCTCGCGTGAAGGCCGCGCCCGTGGACCACCCTGCGGCAGGCTCTTCATGTGCCGTTCCCCGGCCGCGGTGGCGCGGCCTTCTCGGCCTCGGCGGTGGCGCGTCCGGAGGCCGCCAGGAGCGCGAGCAGGGCGAGCAGGGCGAGCAGGATGAGGACGAGCAGCAGGATCGTCAGGACCGTCGGGTGGTTCCAGAGCGCGAAGACCAGGGCCACGATCAGCAGTGCGGCCAGGGCGATCCATCGGCGGTGGGCCTGGATCCAGGTTCCCGTCCGGCCGGTGCGGACCTGATGGTCGTACGCCCATCGAGCAGCGGAGTCCGCCGCGTGCTCGGACGTGCCCCGGACCGCGACCGGCAGTCGCCCGGGCCCGATCAGATAGGCGCCGAGCGCGATGACGACGCCGAGCACGATCGCCGTGCGGAGGCTGACCTTCAGGAAGTGCAGCAGCGTGTCGAAGACGGCAGCCGCGGCGGCCTCCGACTGGACCTGCGGCGGCAGATGGTCCAGGTAGTAGCGGCGGGCGACGACCAGGACGATGGCGATGATCAGGCAGGCGAAGGCCGCGCCGAGAGTCGTACGGATCAGGGCCCGGCGGCGCCGGTGGGCGAGCAGCACCCCGGCGGCGCCGATCAGCACGACGATCACGGGGAACCAGTTCCCGATCACGTCCAGCAGGTGGGCGCCCTTGCGGATCTTCTCCAGCTGGTCCGACTGGAACAGCACCATCTGCTTGTCGACATCGGGGATCTTGGAGGCCGGGGACAGCCCGGCGTCGACGAGCGCCTGCTTGACCTCGTCGACGGCTTGGCCGACGTTCAGGGTGACCGTCCCGCCGCTCACCCCGATGGCTCCGCGGCCCTGCCCGGTCAGCGCGTGGACGACACCGGCGTGGGCCTCCCGGTTGGCGGTCTTCCAGATCTTCTCGAAGCGGTCGCTCCGCACGAAGCGCGTGGCCACCTTCTCCACCGTGCTGTCCACCGCGGAGTCGAGCTGCGGGCCGAGCCCCTTCAGCGCGTCCGCGGCCCGCGGCGGAAGGCCCTGGGACCGGAGCCAGGCGGCGATGTCCGCGGCGGCCTGGTCGCCGTCGACCCGTACGTCGGCGGCATGGGTGATGCGTCTGACCGCCGCGTCCTCGATCGCGGGGTCCGAGGCCAGCGGCGCGACCGTCGCCACGTACCGGTCCGTGTCCAGCGCGATGTCGTGCACCCACACGGTGAGCAGCGCGATCGGTACGAGGATGCAGGTGAGGACGATGAGCACCGCCGAGGCGGTGTTCCTGGCGATCCGCGCAGCCGTCGAACCGCCCTGGTGCCCGCTCGGCGCCGCGTCACCCGCGTTCTTCTCCGGGGCTGCACCGAACTCGGACGGCTCGTGAGGGCTGGTCATGGCTGCTCCGGGGCTCCTGGGCGGCTACCTTCCTCCATTTCCGTCGCTCCGCGGCCGAACGGCACCCCCAGGCGGGCCGTACGGGCTAGGCGCTGTCGGCCCGCCCGGCTGGACCGCGACCGTGTTCCCGAGCGCCCCTCGGCGTCAACGGAAGCCTCCCTCGCTGCTCAAGGCCGGTGCGGCCCGCGCTGCCATGCGGCGTGCCCGGGACGGATCTAGGGTTTGAGGGGACGCCGGCGCTCGCGGACCTCCGATGCTCCGCCACCCTCGCGCCCTCGGCGTCGACCGCACACGGGAAGGCACCCGAACATGGCCACCGCTTCAGAAACCCCTGTCCTGGACACGCTCGCCGCGATGACGGTCGACTCGATCGAACGGTGCGGACTGGCCCCGGACATGCTCCTGCTCACCCGCATCGCAGCCCTCGCCGCCTCGGACGCCCCGCCGATCTCCTATGCCGCCCATATCGACCCCGCCATCAGGACAGGCGTCACCGCCGCCCAGTTGCAGGACGTCCTGGTCGCCATCGCACCCATCGTGGGCACCGCCCGCGTCATGACGGCCGCGGGCAACATCGCCACGGCACTCGGCATCGCGATCGCTGTCGCCGACGCCGAGATCGAGGCCCAGGGCTGAGACCCGCCGCCACCAGACCAGACGACCGGCGCGGCCCCCGAGGAAGGGGGCCACGGCAGCGCTCCGAGTGCCGTGGCCCCCGGGCGATCCGAGGGCCGCAGGGCCAGGCAGGAGACCGTCGATGTCCCAGTACGCGACCACGGCGATGCGCAGGTCACCTCACGCGACACCCGAGGAGCGCGCGGCACTCGGCAAGGAGGCGCGGCGCCGCTCTCCGCGCTCGGGACACGCGGTGTACCGGCCCGGTCCGAAGCGACGGGACCCGCTGGCGATCCTGGAGGAGCAGTCCGGGGCCCGGGTGCAGGAGCTGATACCGATCCGGTACAGCCGGATGACGGAGTCCCCGTTCCGCTTCTACCGGGGCGCCGCGGCGATCATGGCGTCCGACCTGGCCGGCAGTCCCGACTCGGGCATCACCGCCCAGCTGTGCGGAGACGCCCATCTGCTCAACTTCCGGCTGCTGGCCTCGCCGGAGCGGAAGTTGATGTTCGACATCAACGACTTCGACGAGACACTGCCGGGCCCCTGGGAGTGGGACGTCAAGCGACTGTCGGCGAGCTTCGTCATCGCCGCCCGGGCGAACGGCTTCGACGACGCCGAGCGCGCCCGCATCGTGAGCGGCACCGTGCGCTCGTACCGCGAAGCGATGATCCGTTTCGCCGGCATGAGCAACCTCGATGTCTGGTACGCGAAGATCGACGCCGACCGTCTCAGGACCCTCACGACGGACCAGCTCCGCAAGAGCGGACAGAAGAAGCTGGACCACGCCCTGACGAAGGCCCGATCGCGGGACACCGTGCAGGTCTTCGACAAACTCACGCGCCAGGTCGACGGCCGACCGGTGATCGCGCCGGACCCCCCGCTGCTGGTCCCCATCGCCGACCTGCTGCCGGACGCCGAACGCGCCACGCTGGAGCGCAATTTCAGAGGACTCATCGAGCGGTACGGAATCACGCTGCCGTCCGACCGGCGCGCCCTCCTGGACGACTACCAACTCGCGGACGTCGCCCGCAAGGTGGTCGGAGTCGGCAGCGTCGGCACCCGGTGCTGGATCATCCTGCTCCTCGGACGGGACGGCCGCGACCCGCTGTTCCTGCAGGCCAAGGAGGCCGACACCTCCGTCCTCGCCGACCACCTCGGCGCCAGCCGGTACCGCAACCAGGGCGAACGCGTGGTCGCGGGACAGCGGTTGATGCAGGCGGCGAGCGACATCTTCCTCGGCTGGGAACGCGTGGACGGCATCGACGGCAAGCGTCGCGACTTCTACGTACGGCAACTGCGCGACTGGAAGGGCATCGCGACGCCGGAGACGATGTCGCCCAGTCAGCTGGAGACCTTCGGCGGCGTCTGCGGCATCACCCTCGCCCGCGCGCACGCACGCTCCGGCGACCGGATCGCGATCGCCTCCTACCTGGGCAAGAAGGACTCCTTCGACCGGGCCCTCGTGACCTTCGCGGAGGCGTATGCCGACCAGAACGAGCGCGACCATCAGGCACTCGTCGACGCGGTACGGGCGGGACGGCTGCCCGCGGAGGACGTCCCGGCCGACTGACCGGCCCTCGGGCGGCCGGCGCGCGGGGCAGGTCGGCTATTCCGCCTCGCGCTGCGCCCGCCGGCCCTCTTCGACCGCGTTCACCAGGATGCGGGCGGCCACACCGAGCAGCAGAAGGTTGGCCGTGATCTGTCCCGTGACCAGGAGCCGGGCCGTCTGGCTGCGCGGGCTGATGTCGCCGAATCCGACCGTGCTGAACACGGTCATCGTGAAGTAGAGGGCGTCGGTCCTCGACATCGCCTCACTGAAACTGTCCGGCACGCTGCGATCCAGCAGGTAGTCGGTCGTGGCGAAGAGCAGCAGGAACAAGGGAAGCACCGTCGCCAGAGCCGCCACGGCACGCAGCCCGGGACGCTCGGAACTCACGATCTCGCGCACCTGCCACACCAGAAGCAGCGCCACCGCCACCAGCCCTCCGACGAGAGCGATGACGGACGCCACCGTGAAGGCCGAGTCCAGCGGCAGCAGGTAGTAGGCGGCGACCAGGGCGGCCGCGACAAGCAAGCACCGCACCATCGTGAGCACGACCACCCGGCGTCCACTGCGCGGCTTCCTGTCCACGATCCCCTCTCGGACCCACCCGATGCCGTACGGCCCCGCAGCCCTGCCTGCGTGTGGACAGCCACTCTCCCCGAGCGGCCCGCCCGCCGTACGGACGGCGCACCACGAACTCACCGGTCTGGCTGCACCGATGGAGAACACGGCCACTCACGGAGGCCCCCTTACCCCCGCGAGGCCGGCGAGGCCGGCGAGGCCGGCGAGGCCGGCGACCGATGAGTTCCGGACCCCAGCGGGGTCTACCTCCGCACAAGCGAAAGCTGCGTACGAGCTCTGTGAGGGGACCATGACCACCCAAGCACTGCCACCCGTCGTCGACGCCGCAACCTGGGAGCGCCAACTCGAAGCACTGCGTGCCCGGGAGAAGGCCGCTACGCGGGAACTCGACGCCATCGCCGCCGAGCGTCGTCGCCTGCCGATGGTCGAGATGCCCGACTACACCCTGGAGGGTGAGCACGGCCCCGTTCGGCTGACGGACGTATTCGAAGGCAAGAGGCAACTCATCGTCTACAACCACATGTGGTTCGCCGGCAAGGAATGGCAGTGCCCGGGCTGCACGGGGTTCACCTCGCAGTACACCCGCCTGGAGTTCCTCGACAACTACGACGCGCGATTCGTCATCGTCACCCAGGGCCCGATCAAGGAAGCACTCGCCTACAAGCAGCGGGTCGGCAATCGGATGGCGTGGTACTCGACTGCCGACAGCTCATTCGGGGCCGACGTCGGCGCACCGCCCGAAGGAGGATTCGCGGTCAACGTGTTCCTGCGCGACGGCGACACCGTCTATCGCACCTGGCACACCAACGGTCGAGGCACCGAGCAGCTCGGTCACACCTTCGCGCTGATCGACGCCCTGCCGTACGGACGCCAGGAGGAATGGCAGGACTCGCCCGAGAACTGGCCGCAGTCGCCCACCTACAGCCGGTGGGCGACGTCCAAGGATCTCGCCGCACTCCATGGCTCGGGCTCCGGCGGCGGCTGAACCGATCCCGGCCGATGAGCGGCGAAGCGACGCCGGCGGCCGCGCGGCGGCGACCGGAAGGCGAGGACCCTCGCGGCTCGCCTTTCAGCCATGGCGTGGGTACGGGTACAGGTCTCGGCGGGGCAAAAGAATCACCCGGGTGGGCTGAAAAGCCCCGACCGGGGCACTCGGCTCTTGCGGCACCAACGGGTGCCGCTCACCCGAGGGAAAGAGAAACCCGTGTACATAGGCCTGGGTACCGTCGTCCTCATCATCGTGATCATCGCCGTCGTCATGCTGCTGCGCCGCGGCTGACCCACCCCGCGTGCCGCCCAGTCAGCCATGAACCACAGCCGGCCCCGAATCCTCTTCGCCGGGCCGGCCTGGTCACGATCGGCGGAGGCCGATGGCGATGCTGTGAGGCTGTGGACTTGATCAAGGCTGCGACCGCGACCTGGCCGAGATCCACCGATGAGTTCCGCCGGCTGGGCCGGTCTACCAGGACGTACGCCATCGAGCCACCGACTGGAGACCCACCATGACCAATCCCGCGCACCCCGGCCGCACGCTGTTCGTGAACATCCCCGTAGCGGACCTCGAACGCAGCAAGGCGTTCTTCGCTGAGCTCGGGTTCGGCTTCAACCCGAAGTTCACCGACGAGACCGCCGCCTGCATGCCGGTCGGCGAGCACGCCTTCGTCATGCTGCTCAGCCGCGAGAAGTTCGCGGAGTTCGCGAAGCTGCCGATGGCCGATCCCACCACGCACACGCTGGCGCTGTACTGCTTCAGCGTGTCATCGCGCGATGAGGTCGATACGGTCAGCGCCGCCGCGCTCGCGGCGGGCGGCTCCGAGGCGGACGGCGCCGAGGACTACGGCTTCATGTACTCACGCAGCTTCTTCGACCTCGACGGCCACGGCTGGCAGGTCATGTGGATGGACCCGGCGGCGGCGGAGCAGGGCCCCGAGGCGTTCGCAGCCTCCGTGCAGGACGCCGACGCCCCGGCCTGACCTGCCGCGTTCCGCACGTGCGCCGTCGTCTCGTGGCCGACCGCGCCGGCCACGAGCCACCACGCCGAGAGCCCCTCCCGAAGGGAAGGGGCTCAAAGCCCACACAGCCTGGCACCAGCCTTCACCCGATCGAGTGCCTAGTGCCGCGGCAGCGGCTCACCTCAGTGGGCGTGCCCGCTCGCCGCCGGTGCCGCGTTCTTGACCGTCAGGGGCAGCAGCTTCTTGCCCGTCGGGCCGATCTGGATCTGGGTGTCCATCTGCGGGCAGACCCCGCAGTCGAAGCACGGTGTCCAGCGGCAGTCCTCGACCTCGGTCTCGTCGAGGGAGTCCTGCCAGTCCTCCCAGAGCCAGTCCTTGTCGAGGCCCGAGTCCAGGTGGTCCCAGGGCAGGACCTCCTCGTAGGTGCGCTCGCGGGTGGTGTACCAGTCGACGTCCACGCCGAAGGCGGGGAGGGTCTTGTCGGCGCAGCTCATCCAGCGGTCGTACGAGAAGTGCTCGCGCCAGCCGTCGAAGCGGCCGCCGTCCTCGTAGACGGCGCGGATGACGGAGCCGATGCGCCGGTCGCCGCGGGAGAGCAGGCCCTCGACGATGCCCGGCTTGCCGTCGTGGTAGCGGAAGCCGATCGAGCGTCCGTACTTCTTGTCGCCGCGGATCTTGTCGCGGAGCTTCGTGAGGCGGGCGTCCGTGTCCTCGGCGGAGAGCTGCGGCGCCCACTGGAACGGGGTGTGGGGCTTGGGGACGAAGCCGCCGATCGACACCGTGCAGCGGATGTCGTTCTGGCCGGAGACCTTGCGGCCCTCGGCGATCACGTTCATCGCCATGTCGGCGATCTGCATGACGTCCTCGTCCGTCTCCGTCGGCAGGCCGCACATGAAGTACAGCTTCACCTGGCGCCAGCCGTTGCCGTAGGCGGTGGAGACGGTCCGGATGAGGTCCTCTTCCGAGACCATCTTGTTGATGACCTTGCGCATGCGCTCGGAGCCGCCCTCGGGGGCGAAGGTCAGCCCGGAGCGTCGGCCGTTGCGGGTCAGCTCGTTCGCCAGGTCGACGTTGAAGGCGTCCACCCGGGTGGAGGGGAGGGAGAGGCCGATCTTGTCTTCCTCGTACCGGTCCGCCAGGCCCTTGGCGATGTCGCCGATCTCCGAGTGGTCGGCGGAGGACAGGGAGAGGAGGCCGACCTCCTCGAAGCCCGTCGCCTTCAGGCCCTTCTCGACCATCTCGCCGATGCCCGTGATGGAGCGTTCGCGCACGGGACGGGTGATCATGCCCGCCTGGCAGAAGCGGCAGCCGCGCGTGCAGCCGCGGAAGATCTCCACCGACATGCGCTCGTGGACGGTCTCCGCGAGCGGGACGAGGGGCTGCTTCGGGTACGGCCATTCGTCGAGGTCCATGACGGTGTGCTTGGACACGCGCCACGGGACGCCCGACTTGTTCGGGACCACGCGGGCGATCCGGCCGTCGGGGAGGTACTCGACGTCGTAGAAGGCCGGGATGTAGACGTTGCCCGTCTTCGCCAGGCGGAAGAGGACCTCTTCACGGCCTCCGGGGCGGCCCTCCGCCTTCCACGCGCGGATGATCTCCGTCATGTCGAGCACGGCCTGCTCGCCGTCGCCGATGATCGCCGCGTCGATGAAGTCGGCGATCGGCTCGGGGTTGAAGGCCGCGTGGCCGCCGGCCAGCACGATCGGGTCGTCGAGCGTGCGGTCCTTGGACTCCAGCGGGATGCCGGCCAGGTCGAGGGCCGTCAGCATGTTCGTGTAGCCCAGCTCCGTGGAGAAGGACAGGCCGAACACGTCGAAGGCCTTCACCGGGCGGTGGCTGTCGACCGTGAACTGGGGGACCCGGTGCTCACGCATCAGCTCCTCCAGGTCCGGCCAGACGCTGTACGTGCGCTCGGCGAGGACGCCCTCGCGCTCGTTCAGTACCTCGTAGAGGATCATGACGCCCTGGTTGGGCAGGCCGACCTCGTAGGCGTCGGGGTACATCAGCGCCCAGCGGACGTCGCAGGCGTCCCAGGGCTTGACCGTGGAATTGAGCTCTCCGCCGACGTACTGGATCGGCTTCTGCACATGCGGGAGCAGAGCTTCGAGCTGTGGGAAGACCGACACGGCGGTTTCGGCAGGCATTTCGCGAACCTTCGTGAGCTGACTGGGGGCACCCCCGGCCGGAGGCTGGGGGAGGGTGACCATCTAGCGTAACGCGGCCGAAGGGATCCACCGCACCGCCGGCCGCCCACCCGCCCCGGCACGACCGGAGGCACACCGCCCCCAGCCGCCTCCCGGCCACCGGCAGAACCGGACGGGCGTCTGCTCTCGCCGGCCTCCGGCCGCCCTGGCAGCACCACCGAGAAGGAACCTCGGCCCCGGCCCCGGTCCCAGCCACACCGTCGTCACACGGACGTCTGGCCCTCGATCGCCTCCCAGACCTCCGGCAGGGCAGCCTCGGCCGCCCCCGCGCGCTGCTCCTCGCGCCCGTACAGCACTCCGTAGGTGAACGAGCTCTCCCCCGCCGCGTGCGCCAGAGCAGCCAGTTCCCGCAGGGCGTCGCGGGTCATCACGCTGTCTTGGTGGTCGCCGAGCAGGCTCTGCAGCGACTTCATCGATTTGACCAGGCCGGCGGCCCCTCCGCCCAGGGCCGGGGCGGCGGCCTCCGCCGCGTAGCGGGTGCGCTTGGCCTTCTTGCGGGCTTCGTGCATCGCGCTGTCGCGGTCGGCGCCCGGTGGCCGGTCGAGGGCCTCCGAGACGAGGTCGGAGACCTTGGTGAAGTCCTTGCGGACGGCCTTGGCGATCACCTTCGCGGGGTCGCCCGCGGCCGCCTCGAGCAGCGGCGGTTCGGTCATGAGCGCGTCGAGCGCGGTCAGCAGCGCGAGGTAGCGCTTTCCGTCCAGGACGGCGATCAGGCGGCGCCGGGAGCCGCCGTGGCGGGCGTGCGCCCAGGTGCGCAGCCGGGTGCGGACGGGGCCGGAGACGAGGGTGCGCGGCAGGCGGTCGAGGGATTCGGTGAGCCGCTCGGTGAGGACTTCCTGGTCGCGGTCGACTCCGAGCTCGCCGGCCAGCCACTTCAGCTCGTCGCCGATCGGGTCGGTGACCGTGCGGTCGAGGATCTTCCCGAACGAGCGAAAGGTGCTGCGCATCCGGCGGGTGGCGACGCGCATGCTGTGCACGGAGTCGTGGACGTCGCGGCGGACGGCCGGGTCGAGCTCGACGATGGCGTCGTGCTGGGCGCGGAGATAGGCGAGGACGTGGTCGCCCGCCGTGACCGGCTCCTTCTCGGGGGCGGGCTTCACGGGGCGCTCGCCGGTCTCGCCGAGCGCCTTCGCCAGTTTGGAGGACGAGGCGGAGCGGTTCAGACCCGCCTTGCGGAGCTTCTTCTCGACCTTGTCGAGGAAGGCGGGGTCGCCGTCGTCGGCGAGTTCCACCTCGATCTCGGTCCATTCGGCGGTGCCCTCGCCCCCGCTGAGCCGCTCGGCGCGGACGCGGTCGAGGCTGACCTCGGCGAGCAGGGCGCCGGAGTCGTCGACGAGGTGGCGGATGTCGCGGGCGGACAGCAGACGTACGAGGGGGACGAGTTCGGCGTCGCGTACGCGGGAGCGCACGAGGCCGGCGAGTTCGCGGGGCACGGTGTCGGAGAGCGGGGCGCGGATCTCGTCGCGTACGCCCTCGGAGACGGGGAGTTTGAGATGCCAGCCGGCGTCGTCGCCGCCGGTGCGGCGGCGCAGGGTGAGGGAGGCGGCGGCGAGTCGTTGGTCGGGGGTGTCGTAGTAGGTGGCGTCGAGTTCGGCGACGCCCTTGTCGACGACGCCCGCGACTCCGGAGACACCGGTCAGATCTGGCAGGTCGGTGCCGCCCTCGGCCACGGGACCTTCGTATTTACGCTCGATCTCGCGCTTTGTGTCCGCCATGAACCGAATCTAGACGCGATTGCGGGTCGTGGGCAGTACCCAATCGGCCCCTGCTCGGTCATGGACCGTCTTTTCCCGTTGGGCCGGGTGTCGCCTCATGTTCTCCGGGGCGACACCCGGGCTCCCGCTACGCGGACATCGGGCGTTGCACCCTGATCGACTGCAGGAGGCCCACCGCGACCCAGACCGCGAACATGGAGGATCCGCCGTAGGACACGAACGGGAGGGGCAGTCCGGCGACCGGCATGATGCCGAGGGTCATGCCGACGTTCTCGAAGGACTGGAAGGCGAACCAGGCGATGATCCCGGCGGCGACGATCGTGCCGTACAGCTCGGTCGTCTCGCGGGCGATGCGGCAGGCCCGCCACAGGATCACGCCGAGGAGCACCAGGATCAGGCCCGCGCCCACGAAGCCCAGTTCCTCGCCGGCGACCGTGAAGACGAAGTCCGTCTGCTGCTCGGGCACGAACTGGCCGGTCGTCTGGGAGCCGTGGCCGAGGCCGGTGCCGAAGAGGCCGCCGGAACCGATGGCGATCCGGGCCTGGTTGGTGTTGTAGCCGACGCCGGCCGGGTCGAGCTCGGGGTTGGCGAAGGCCGCGAAGCGGTTGATCTGGTACTCGTCGAGGATGTGCAGCTGCCAGACGGCGATCGCTCCGAGGGCGCCCGCGCCGATCAGGCCGAACACCCAGCGGTTGGAGGCGCCGGAGGCGAGCAGCACGCCGAGGATGATGATCACCATGACCATGACCGAGCCGAGGTCGGGCATGAGCAGCACGATCATGATCGGGACGGCGGCGAGGCCCAGGGCCTGCAGCACGGTGCGGTGATCGGGGTACGGCTTGTCGCCGGCGTCGACCCGGGCCGCGAGCAGCATCGCCATGCCCAGGATGATCGTGATCTTCACGAACTCCGAGGGCTGGAGCGAGAAGCCGCCGCCGAGGACGATCCACGCGTGGGCGCCGTTGACGGTGGCGCCCAGCGGGGTCAGCACCATGAGGATCAGGAAGACCGAGAGGCCGTACAGGATCGGCACGGCCGTGCGCAGGGTGCGGTGGCCGAGCCAGATCGTGCCGATCATCAGGCCGAACCCGATGCCGGTGTTCATCAGGTGGCGGATGAGGAAGTAGTACGGGTCGCCCTGGTTGATCTCGGTGCGGTTGCGGGTCGCCGAGTAGACGAGCGCCGAGCCGATCATCGAGAGCGCGACGGCCGACAGGAGTATCGGCCAGTCGAGACGGCGGGCGAGCGAGTCGCGGGCGAACAGCCGTGTCCAGCCCGCGCGCTCGGGTCCGTACCCGGAGACGGAGAAGTTGTTGGCTCCGCTCATGTCAGGAACCTCAGCACCTTGGTCGCCGCGGTCGTCATGTCGGGATCCTCTTTCCCCGCCTCTTCTTCGGGCGGGCCGCGCGCCTACGGGTGTCGCGGTTGCCGGTGCCGGGTGAGGCAGTGGTGCCGGCGGGCAACTGCTGGTCTGCGGAGCCGTCCTTGGGGGCCTGGCTGGCCTGCTGGTCCTGCTGGTCCTTGGCCGGGTCCTTGGAGATGGCCGGGGAGTCGATCGAGCCGTCGGTCTGGATCTTCGGAAGGCTCTTCTGCGGGGTCGGCAGCAGGGCCTTCTTCTTGTCGATGGCGCCGTCCGGGGAGACACCGTAGAGCGCGTTGTAGATCTTGCGCACGGCCTCACCGGAGGCGCCGGAACCCGTACCGGCCTGGGAGATCGTCATGATGATCGTGTACTCCTTGGAGTACGTGGCGAGCCAGGACGTGGTCTGCTTGCCGTAGACCTCGGCGGTACCGGTCTTGGCGTGCAGCGGGATCTTGTCCTGCGGCCAGCCGCCGAACTTCCAGGCCGCCGTACCGCGGGTGACGACACCCGCGAAGGCCTCGTTCATGCCCTTGAGCGTCGCCTTGCTGACCGGCAGCTTGCCGTTCACCTTCGGCTTGATCTCCTGGACGGACGTGCCGTCGGCGCTGACGATCGCCTTGCCGATGGTCGGGGCGTACAGGGTGCCTCCGTTGGAGACCGCGGAGTAGATGGCGGCTTCCTGGACGGGGGTGACGAGGGTGTCGCCCTGTCCGATGGAGTAGTTGATCGAGTCGCCCTCGCGCATCTTGTTGCCCTCGAGGCAGTTCTCGTACGCGATCTGCTCGACGTAGGTGCCGCCCTTCTTACCGCTCTTGCACCAGGCGTCCTTGTTGGCCTTCCAGTAGTCCGCCTTCCACTTGCGGTCCGGGACGCGGCCGGTGACCTCGTTGGGGAGGTCGATGCCGGTCTCCTTGCCGAGTCCGAACTGGTGGGCGGCCTTGTAGAAGTAGTCCTTGGGGGTCTTCTTCGGGTTGATCCCGCCGTCCTTCTTCCACTCGTTGTCGGCGAGGCCGTAGAAGACGGTGTCGCAGGAGACCTCGAGCGCCCGGCCGAGCGAGATGGGGCCGAAGCTCTCCCCCTCGAAGTTCTTGAAGACCTGGCCGCCGACGGAGTACGAACTCGTGCACGGGTAGCGGCCGTCGAAGTCGTAGCCGGCCTCGACCGCGCCGGCCGTGGAGACCACCTTGAACGTCGAACCGGGCGCCGACTGACCCTGTATGGCGCGGTTCAGCAGCGGGTAGTTGGACTTCTTGCCGGTGAGCGCGGTGTAGTCCTTGCCGGAGATGCCGCCGACCCAGGCGTTCGGGTCGTACGTCGGCTGGGACGCCATGGCGACGACGCGGCCGGTCTTGGCCTCCATCACCACGACCGCGCCGGAGTCGGCCTTGTAGTTCTCGCCGGTGATCTTGTCGAACTGGGTCCGGGCGAACTCCATCGCGTAGTTCAGCTCGTACTCGGCCACGCGCTGGACGCGGGCGTCGATGCTGGTGACGAGGTTGGCGCCGGGTTCGGCCTTGTCGCTCTTGGCCTTGCCGATGACGCGGCCGAGGTTGTCGACCTCGTAGCGGGTGACGCCTGCCTTGCCGCGCAGCGCCTTGTCGTACTGGCGCTCCAGGCCGGAGCGGCCGACCTGGTCGGAGCGGAGGTAGGGCGAGTCGGTGTCCTTGGCCTTGGTGATCTCGTCGTCGGTGACGGGCGAGAGGTAGCCGAGCACCTGCGCGGTGTTGGCCTTGCCGGGGGCCGCGTAGCGGCGCATCGCCTCCGGCTCGGCGGTGATGCCGGGAAAGTCCTCGGAGCGCTCGCGGATCTGCAGGGCCTGGCGGGCGGTGGCCTCGTCGGTGATGGGGATCGGCTGGTAGGGCGAGCCGTTCCAGCAGGGCTGCGGGGTCTTGGCGTCGCAGAGACGGACCTTCTGGATGACGTCGTCGGGCTTCATGCCCAGCACGCCGGCGAGCTTGGTGAGGACGGCCTTGCCGTCGTCCGGCATCTTCAGCAGGTCGGTGCGCGAGGCGGAGACCACCAGGCGGGTCTCGTTGTCGGCGATCGGAACGCCCCGCGCGTCCAGGATCGAGCCCCGTACGGCGGGCTGGACGACCTGCTGGACGTGGTTGCCGGAGGCTTCCTTGGCGTACTCGTCGCCGTTGCGGATCTGGAGGTACCAGAGGCGTCCGCCGAGAGTGCCCAGGAGGGAGAGGACGAGAATCTGGATGACGACGAGTCGGATCTGGACCCGTGGGGTCCGACCGGTCTCGGGGATGTTGGTCACTGCTGCTGCCTCCCCCTCTCAGTGTGTGTACGAGACATACGAGTGCCCGGCGAACCTGTGCGCGGCGGCACCGCGGCCGGTCAAGTTCCGTGACGCGTGCGGCGCTTGCGGTGTGCGCCGGGTGGCCCTCTTCGCTGTCGTCACAGCCGCTTGACCCCCTTGATGCGTCCGGCGCGGGCGACCCGCGCCTTGGCCGCCTTCACGCGCAGTCCGCCGCGCTGGCTGCCGATGCGCAGCCCGGTGCCGGAGGACAGCCAGCCCGTGGAGACGTCGGCGGCCTTGGACGCCGAACCGCCCTCGGCGAGCGGATCGTTCTCGGCGCGCCGGGCCAGTGCCATCAGCACGGGGACGACGAACGGGGCGAGCAGCAGGTCGTAGAGGGCGGCCGTGAACAGCAGGCTGCCGAGCCCGACATGGCGGGCGGCGGTGTCGCCGACGAGGGCGCCGACACTCGCGTACAGCAGGGTGGAGCCGATCGCGGCGGCGACGACCACGATCATCGGTCCGGTGGCCGACTTGAGCCGGCCGTTCTCCGGTTTGACCAGGCCCGCGAGATAGCCGATGACGCAGAGCACGAGGGCGTAGCGCCCGGCGGCGTGGTCGGCGGGCGGGGCGAGGTCGGAGAGCAGTCCCGCGCCGAAGCCGATGAGCGCGCCGCCGACATGGCCGTAGACCATGGCGAGCGCGAGCACGGTCAGGAGGACGAGGTCCGGGACGGCGCCCGGGAGATGAAGTCGGGCAAGAACGCTCACCTGGATCACCAGGGCGACGACCACCAGGGTGACGGAGAGCAGCATCCTGTTGAAACGCATGGGATTCGGCTCCTCCTGCTACTGCTGCTGGCCGTCGACGGGCACGTTCGCCGAGGGGGTGACCGTGACGGTCACCGTCGGCGTGGGCGTGGGTCTGGGTTTCGGCGGCAGTACGGTGTCGCGCGGATCGCTCTTGGGAGCCGCGACGACGACGCCGACGATGTCGAGCTTGGTGAACGAGACGTACGGCCTGACGTAGATCGTGCGGGTCAGGTCGCCGCCGGACGGGTCGACACGGGAGACGACGCCGACGGGCACGCCGGGCACGAACGGCTTGTCGGCCTGCGAGCCGAAGGTGATCAGCCGGTCGCCCTTCTTGATCTTCGCCTTGGCGTTGAGGAGTTCGACCCGCAGCGGGCGGTCGCCCTGCCCGGAGGCGAAGCCGAGTTCGTCCGTCGACTCCATGCGGGTGCCCACGGTGAAGTCGGGGTCGTTGGCGAGCAGCACGGTCGCGGTGTCCGGGCCGACGGTGGTGACCCGGCCGACCAGTCCGTCGCCGTTCAGGACGGTCATGTCGCGCTTGATGCCGTCGTGGGCGCCGACGTCGATGGTGACGGTCCAGGAGAAGCCCTGGGCTGCTCCTATGGCGATCACCTCGGCGCCCTTGATCCCGTACTGGCCCTCGCCCGCCACCTTGATCATCTTGTCGAGCTGCTTGAGGCGGCTGCGGTTGCGGTCGTCGCTGCCGAGCTTCGCCTTCAACGCCGCGTTGTCGTGCTCCAGTTGAGCGACGCGGTCGTGTCGTGTGCTCGAGTCGCGGACCGCGGCGATGGCGTTGCCGACGGGGTCGACCGCGGACGACACCCCGTTCTCGATCGGGCCGAAGACCGTCGCGGCGGCCTGGCGGGCACCGTCGACCGGTGAGTCCTGCCCGCCGCGGATGTCCACCGTGATCAGTGCGAACGCGATGGCGATCAGCAGCACCAGGAGCAGCCGGCTCTCTCGTGTGTCCCTCACGTGCGGCGGCCGTGCCTTCCTCGTTGTAATGGGTCAACAGGGGCGCACCCTGGGCGAAACCGATGCCCACGGTGCGATGAGGCTGGGATGGGGTGGGGGTGCGTGACGGGGTGAGCGTTATGGGAGAGGTTATGACTCTTTGTCGCGAGAGTTTATGCCTCCATACCAACGATCCGCCGTACGAGAGGGGATCATCTCGTACGGCGGAATCGAAGTGTTACCTCATCTGCGGGGCTGGGCGTCCAGAACCTGCTGGAGCGCCTCGAACTCCTCGACACACTTACCGGAACCGAGCGCCACGCTGTCCAGCGGGTCCTCGGCGATGTGGATCGGCATGCCGGTCTCGCGCCGCAGTCGCTCGTCGAGACCGCGCAGCAGGGCTCCGCCGCCGGTCAGAACGATTCCGCGGTCCATCACGTCACCGGAGAGCTCGGGCGGGCACTTGTCGAGCGTCGTCTTCACGGCGTCGACGATCGCGTTGACCGGCTCCTCGATCGCCTTGCGGACCTCCGTCGCCGAGATGACGACCGTCTTGGGCAGTCCGGAAACCAGGTCCCGGCCGCGGATCTCGGTGTGCTCCTCGGTGTCGAGGTCGTACGCCGAACCGATCGTGATCTTGATCTGCTCGGCCGTCCGCTCACCGAGAAGGAGGCTGTACTCCTTCTTGATGTACTGGATGATCGCGTTGTCCAGCTCGTCACCCGCGACGCGGATGGACTGGGCGGTGACGATGCCGCCGAGCGAGATGACCGCGACCTCCGTGGTGCCGCCGCCGATGTCCACCACCATGTTGCCCGTGGCCTCGTGGACCGGCAGGCCGGAACCGATGGCCGCGGCCATGGGCTCCTCGATGATGTGCACCTGGCGGGCGCCGGCCTGGGACGACGCCTCGATGACGGCACGGCGCTCGACGCCGGTGATGCCGGAGGGCACACAGACGACGACACGGGGGCGGGCGAGGTAGCGCCGCTTGTGGATCTTCAGGATGAAGTAGCGGAGCATGCGCTCGGTGATCTCGAAGTCGGCGATGACGCCGTCCTTCAGCGGGCGCACGGCAACGATGTTGCCCGGCGTCCGCCCGATCATCTTCTTCGCTTCGGCGCCGACCGCGAGGATCCCGCCGGTGTTGGTGTTGATCGCGACGACGGACGGCTCGTTGAGTACGATCCCGCGACCCCTGACGTACACCAGCGTGTTGGCGGTCCCGAGGTCGACAGCCATGTCACGGCCGATGAACGACATTGAGTTCCCCATCAGGATTCGTCTGGCCTTCCCAAGTGGAGCTTTGACGGCTTTTTAGGACGGCGAGGTGGGTGCAGTGACGTGAAGGCTTCCATCGTAGACGCGCCTGCACGAACCCTGCGCGAGGGTCTTCGCCATTGTCAGCAGATGAGGAGCCCACTCGCTTGTGGAGACGGGCCATCGGGGTCACGCGTTCCCCCGATCAGCACGCATATGCCACGGGACGGCCGGATTTTTCACGGCCGTCCCTGGTCAGGCTGTCCGAGCCGCGCTGACGCAGTCTCAGAAAATTTCTTCAAAACGTGGCGCCCGGCGCGCCCGGGAGATCGTCCGGATGGCCTCCCCGAGACCGTCCGCCACCCCCGACGCGACCGTCCGTACGCCGGGGGGTCACCCTCCGTGCACGACGCGGACGCGACGTCCGTACGCTCAGGCGCGGCCGGGGAAGAAGATCTTCACCTCGCGCTCGGCGGACTCCTCGGAGTCGGAGGCGTGGATCAGGTTCTCGCGGACGATCACGCCGAAGTCACCGCGGATGGAACCGGGGGCGGCGGCGATCGGGTCGGTCGGGCCGGCGAGGGCGCGCACGCCCTCGATGACCCGCTCGCCCTCGACGATCAGCGCCACGATCGGACCGGAGGCCATGAACTCCACCAGCGGCTCGTAGAAGGGCTTGCCCTTGTGCTCGCCGTAGTGCTGCTCCAGCGTCTCCTGGTCCAGCGTCCGCAGCTCCAGCGCGGTGATCTGCCAGCCGGCCTTGCGCTCGATACGGCTGATGATCTCGCCGGTCAGGCCGCGACGGACGGCGTCGGGCTTGAGAAGGACGAGGGTGCGCTGGCTCACGGGATGGCTCCTTCAGGTCACACTGGTGCGGAAGACCGAGGCTACAGGGCGTGTCCGGGTGGCTGTCACACAGCGTCAGGTGGTACGGGCACACGCCACACGGCCACCGACCCACAGCGAGGTGCCGCCCGCTCCACGACACGGCTGCCCCGAAGGGCCACCCGCCCCGGCGCGGTTACGCCGGGGTGCCGCCTGTCTCGGTCTGTGGCTGGGGCTGTGCCTGGGCGGCGAACCTGGCCTTCGCCTCGTCGATCTTCCGGCCGTAGTGGACCGACGCCCACCACAGGGCGGCGAAGGCCGCGCCCAGGACGAACATCGACGGGACGACGAAGCCGCCCGCGATGAGCAGGATCTGCAGCGCCCAGCCCAGCTGGACACCGCCGGGCCGCGTGATCATGCCGCACAGCAACACGCTGAGCGCCATCAGGACTCCGCAGACCGTCCAGACCGTGGCCGTGGCCAGATCGGGTTCCTTCATGGCGACGAGTCCGGCGAAGCCGATGACGAAGAACTCGCCGATCAGTGTCGAAGCACAGAGCGTACGCACGAGAGTCAGCCCCTCCCCAGGAGCAGTCGGACCTCGCCGACCGTGATGACGGATCCGGTGACCAGCACGCCGCCGCCCGCGTACTCGCCCTCTTCCTCGGCGAGCGTGATCGCGGCCTCCAGCGCGTCGTCGAGCCGCGGTTCGACCTGCACCCGGTCCTCGCCGAAGACCTCGACGGCGATCCCGGCCAGTTCGTCCGCGTCCATCGCGCGATGGCTGGAGTTCTGCGTGACGACGACCTCGGCGAAGATCGGCTCGAAGGCTTCGAGCAGCCCCCGTACGTTCTTGTCGCCGCTCGCGCCGACGACCCCGATCAGCCGGCTGAAGTCGAACACCTCGCTCACCGCCTCGGCGGTGGCGCGGGCGCCCGCCGGGTTGTGCGCGGCGTCGAGCACGACGGTCGGCGACCGCCGCACGATCTCCAGGCGACCCGGCGAGGTGACCGTGGCGAACGCCTTGCGCACGGTGTCGATGTCGAGCCGCTGGGCGTGCGCCGAGCCGACCCCGAAGAACGCCTCGACCGCGGCGAGCGCCACGGCGGCGTTGTGGGCCTGGTAGGCGCCGTGCAGCGGCAGGAAGACCTCTTCGTACTCCCCGCCGAGGCCGCGCAGCGTGAGCAACTGCCCGCCGACGGCGATTTGGCGTGCGACGACACCGAATTCGAGTCCCTCGCGGGCCACGGTCGCGTCGACCTCGACGGCCTTCTTCAGCAGCACCTGGGCCGCGTCGACCGGCTGCTGCGCCAGGATGACGGTGGCGTCCTGCTTGACGATGCCCGCCTTCTCGGTGGCGATCTCGCCGGGCGTCTCACCGAGCCGGTCGGTGTGGTCGAGATCGATGGGGGTCACGACGGCGACGTCCCCGTCGATCACGTTGGTGGCGTCCCAGCTGCCGCCCATGCCGACCTCGACGACGGCGACGTCCACGGGCGCGTCCGCGAAGGCGGCGTACGCCATGCCGGTGAGCACCTCGAAGAACGACAGCCGGTACTCCTGCTGCCCGTCGATCATCTCGATGTAGGGCTTGATGTCGTTGTACGTCTCGACGAACCGCTCGGCGGGGATCGGCGCCCCGTCCAGGCTGATCCGCTCGGTGATCGACTGCACGTGGGGGCTGGTGTAGCGGCCGGTGCGCAGGTCGAAGGCGCTCAGCAGCGCCTCGATCATGCGGGCGGTGGAGGTCTTGCCGTTCGTGCCCGTGATGTGGATCGAGGGGTACGCGCGCTGCGGCTCCCCCAGGATGTCCATCAGCGCCGCGATCCGGCTGACGGACGGCTCAAGCTTGGTCTCGCCCCAGCGGGTGGCGAGTTCGGCCTCCACCTCGCGCAGCGCCTTGTCGACCTCGGGGTCGGAAGGACGCCCGGGCACATCGGCCTGCGGGCCGCCGCTGCCCTGGGTGCGCAGAGTACGGCTGCCGGCCTCGATCACCGCGAGGTCGGGGTCGCGGTCGGTCTCCGCGGCCACGATCTCGTCGAAGAGACCGTGCGGGTCACGGGGTTCCGGCTCGTCGGACGCGCTGCTGTCGTGCGGGGGGAGGTCACTCACGGGGCCAGTCTACGGAGGTGGCGGGGGTGTGGGGGCGTGTGGGGCCGCATGGGGTTTTTCACCCCCTCCGCCCCTACCCGTCCCGTCCCTGGGGGCTGCGCCCCCAGCCCCCGCTTCGGCCTACGGGCTCGTCCTCAAACGCCGGACGGGCTGAAGCCTTCCAGCGCCGTCCGGGGCGAGGCAGCCATGGCCGTCCACGGCGGAAGGCCCCCGGAACTGGATGGTTCCGGGGGCCTTCGTCTGCGCGGGGGCGGACGGCTACGCCTCCGGCAGGCGGTTCAGCTGCTCCTGGATGCGGGCGATGTCCTCGTCCGCCTTGGCGAGCCGCCCGCGGATCTTCTCCACGACGTTGTCCGGGGCCTTGGCGAGGAACGCCTCGTTGCCGAGCTTGCCGTTCGCCTGGGCCTTCTCCTTCTCGGCGGCGGCCAGGTCCTTGGCCAGCCGCTTGCGCTCCGCGACGAAGTCGATCGTGCCCGACAGGTCGAGCGCGACCGTGGCACCGGCCACCGGCAGCGTCGCCGTGGCCGAGAAGCTCTCGCCCTCCGGCTGGAGACGCAGCAGCTGACGGATGGCCGCCTCGTGCGGGGCCAGCGCGGTCCCGTCGAGGGTCAGCCGGGCCGGGACCCGCTGGCCCGGCTGGAGGCCCTGGTCGGCACGGAAGCGGCGGACCTCCGTGATGACCTGCTGGAGCTTCTCGATCTCCTGCTCGGCGGCGGTGTCGCGGAAGCCGCCCGCAGCCTCGGCACCCGGAACGGACACGGCCTTCGGCCACTCCGCGATGACGACCGACTCGCCGCCCGTGAGGGTGGTCCAGAGGGTCTCCGTCACGAACGGGACGATCGGGTGCAGGAGGCGCAGGGTCACGTCCAGGACCTCACCGAGGACCCGGCCGGAGACCTTCGCGGGCTCGCCGCCCGCCATGAACGTCGTCTTGGACAGCTCGACGTACCAGTCGAAGACCTCGTCCCACGCGAAGTGGAACAGCGCGTCCGACAGCTTGGCGAACTGGAAGTCGTCGTACAGGGCGTCCACTTCGGCGACCGTGGCGTTCAGCCGGGACAGGATCCAGCGGTCGGTGGCCGACAGCTCCTCGGCGGACGGGAGTTCACCCTCGACCGTCGCGCCGTTCATCAGCGCGAAGCGGGTGGCGTTCCAGATCTTGTTGGCGAAGTTGCGCGAGCCCTGGACCCAGTCCTCGCCGATCGGCACGTCGACACCGGGGTTGGCGCCGCGCGCGAGCGTGAACCGCAGGGCGTCGCTGCCGTACTTGTCCATCCAGTCCAGCGGGTTGACAGCGTTCCCGAAGGACTTGGACATCTTCTTGCCGAACTGGTCGCGGACCATGCCGTGCAGGGCGATGGTGTGGAACGGCGGGGTGCCGTCCATCGCGTACAGGCCGAACATCATCATCCGGGCGACCCAGAAGAAGAGGATGTCGTAGCCGGTGACCAGGACGGAGTTCGGGTAGAACTTCGCGAGGCTCTCGGTCTGTTCGGGCCAGCCGAGCGTGGAGAACGGCCACAGGCCGGAGGAGAACCAGGTGTCGAGGACGTCGGTGTCCTGGTGCCAGCCCTCGCCCGTCGGCGCCTCGTCGTCGGGACCGACGCAGACGATCTCGCCGTTCGGCCCGTACCAGACCGGAATCCGGTGGCCCCACCACAACTGCCGCGAGATGCACCAGTCGTGGAGGTTGTCGACCCAGTCGAAGTACCGCTTCTCCATCTCCTGCGGGTGGATCTTGACGCGGCCGTCACGGACGGCGTCGCCCGCGGCCTTCGCCAGCGGACCGACCTTGACCCACCACTGCATGGAAAGGCGCGGCTCGATGGTGGTCTTGCAGCGCGAGCAGTGGCCCACGGAGTGGCTGTACGGCCGCTTCTCGGCGACGATCCGGCCTTCGGCGCGCAGGGCGCCGACGATGGCGGAACGGGCCTCGAGACGGTCCAGGCCCTGGAAGGGACCCGGGACCGTGATGACCGCGTGCTCGTCCATGACGGCGATGTTGGGCAGGTTGTGGCGCTGCCCGATCTCGAAGTCGTTCGGGTCGTGGGCGGGCGTCACCTTGACCGCGCCGGTGCCGAACTCGGGGTCGACGTGCTCGTCCGCGACGACCGGGATGAAACGCTCGGTCAGCGGCAGCCTGATGAGCTTGCCGACGAGGTGCTTGTACCGCTCGTCGCTCGGGTGAACGGCGACGGCGGTGTCACCGAGCATGGTCTCGGCACGGGTCGTGGCCACGACGATGGCGTCGTCCCCCTCCCCGTACTTCATGGAGACCAGCTCGCCGTCGTCGTCCTGGTACTCGACCTCGATGTCCGAGATGGCGGTGAGGCAGCGCGGGCACCAGTTGATGATGCGCTCGGCGCGGTAGATCAGCTCGTCGTCGTAGAGCTTCTTGAAGATGGTCTGGACGGACTGGGACAGACCCTCGTCCATGGTGAAGCGCTCACGCGACCAGGCGACGCCGTCGCCGAGGCGGCGCATCTGGCCGGAGATCTGCCCGCCGGACTCGGCCTTCCACTGCCAGACGCGCTCGACGAACGCCTCCCGGCCGAGGTCGTGCCGCGACTTGCCCTCCTTGCCGAGCTCCCGCTCGACGACGTTCTGCGTGGCGATGCCGGCGTGGTCCATGCCGGGCTGCCACAGCGTCTCGAATCCCTGCATGCGCTTACGGCGTGTGAGGGCGTCGATGAGCGTGTGCTCGAAGGCGTGTCCGAGGTGGAGGCTGCCCGTGACGTTCGGCGGCGGGATGACGACCGTGAACGGAGGCTTGTCGCTCTTCGCGTCAGCCTCGAAGTAACCGCGCTCTACCCAGCGCTCGTACAGCGGCCCCTCTACATCGGCCGGCGCGTACTGGGTCGGCAGTTCGGTGTTGGGCTCTGATGGCTGCTGCTGAGCGTTTTCGGTCACGGGGTCAGTTTAGAGGCGTCACGCCCCTGTCCCGAAACGGGATTACTTCGTAACGGTGCGGCCCCCGCGGGCTTGGGCGCGTGACCTGTGCGTCAGGATGTCCGGAACACATAAGCATGCGGAGGGGAACCGAGAAATGAGCTACAACCAGCCGGGCCCGTACGGCGGGCAGCCCCAGCAGCCCGGACCGCACGGTCAGCCGGGCCCCTACGGCCAGCAGCCGCAGGCCCCCCAGCCCGGCTACGGTTACCCGCAGCAGGCTCCCCCCGCGCAGCCCGGCTACGGCTACCCCCCGCAGGCTCCCCAGGGCGCCCAGCCGCCGACTCCCCCGTACGGCCAGCAGCCCGCCTACGGCCAGCAGCCTCCCTACGGCACGGTCCCGATGCCTCCCGAGCCGTCGGGCGGCAAGAAGAAGACGGGCCTGATAATCGGCGCCGTCGCCGTGGTGGCGGCGATCGCGGTGGGCGGCTACCTCCTCTTCGCGGGGAACAGCAGCGGCAGCGACGTGGCCGACGACGGAGCCCACAAGCTGACGACGCCGGCGAAGGTCCTCGGCGGCGAGTACAAGAAGTCGACCAACAGCAGCGACAGCGGCGGCATGACCAAGAACGACCTGAAGGACGCCGAGGGCTGGGGTGTGAAGAACCCCAAGGACGTCAGCGCGGCGTACCAGTCGGGTGACGAGAGCAACCCGCTCTCGATGAAGCAGCTCTCGTTCGGTGGCGTCTGGGGAACCATCGACGACCCGGAGGCGACCGTCGACAGCATGTTCGCCGAGATGAAGAAGAACCAGCAGAAGGAAGGCACCAAGGACGGCGAACTCGTCGGCAGCCCGAAGGCCTACAGCCCGAGCGCGCTCGACGGTGCCGTCCTCAAGTGCCAGGAAGTCAAGATCAAGAACGACTCGTCGGACACGGGTGCCAGCGCCGGCCCCGGCGAGTTCACGATGCCGGTCTGCATCTGGGGCGACCACAGCACGCTCGGGTTCGTGATGCCGATCGACTACGCGAGCATGATGGCCGGCAAGGGCAGCACGCCCGAGGCCGCGGCCGAGATCGCCGCGAAGCTGCGCAAGGACGTCCGCGTCAAGATCTGACGCCGGCCGTCCGCGGACACCGGTGTACGGCGCCAGGTACGTGAAGC
>NZ_JBHWVI010000084.1:0-32472 GCF_042737005.1 Streptomyces sp. NPDC060027 | reverse complement strand
TCCGCCGGGCCGGCCCCGCGGACCCCGCCGGGGCGGAACCCGGCGCGGCGAGCCGCTTCCGCGGGCGTCGGAGATCTGGTGGGCGAACGTCCCCTACGAGGACGGGCCGGGGGCCAAGGACCGGCCCTGCCTGGTGCTGGTGGTGCACGGGAAACGGGTGACCGTCGCGAAGATCACCAGCAAGTACCACGACGAGCGGCCCGGGGTGATTCCGCTGCCCCCGGGAGCCGTGGGGGACGCCCACGGACGGCCGAGCTTCCTCGAGACGGACGAGCTGCGCGAAGTACCGGTGGGCGACTTCCGTCGGCGGGTGGGCGTGGTGGACCCGGTCCTGTGGGACCAGGTCCGCTACCTGACGGGCTGAACCGGGCGGAGACCGCCGGGCAGCCGCGGGCCGCTGGGCCGGGCGCCGCGGGCCGCTGGGCCGGGGGCCGTGCCGAGGCCGGACCGGGCTCGCCGTTCCGGGCGGTGCGCACCGGAGCGGAGGCTTCTCCTCGTCGGGAACGGCGGAGGGCGCGGGGGCCGCTCCTCGGCCTCCACGCCCTCCGTCCGGATCGTCCGGGTGCTACGCCCAGAGCTGGCCCTGCAATGCCTCGATCGCCTCTTCCGTCGTCGCCGCCGTGTAGACGCCCGTCGACAGGTACTTCCAGCCGCCGTCGGCGACCACGAAGGCGATGTCGGCGGACTCGCCGGCCTTGAGGGCCTTGTTGCCGACGCCGATCGCGGCGTGCAGCGCGGCACCTGTGGAGACGCCCGCGAAGATGCCCTCCTGCTGGAGGAGTTCCCGGGTGCGGGTGACCGCGTCCGCCGAGCCCACGGAGAAGCGGGTGGTGAGGACGGAGGCGTCGTACAGCTCCGGTACGAAGCCCTCGTCCAGGTTCCTGAGCCCGTAGACCAGGTCGTCGTAGCGCGGCTCCGCGGCGACGATCTTGACGTCCGGCTTGTTCTCGCGCAGGAAGCGGCCGACGCCCATGAGGGTGCCCGTGGTGCCGAGGCCCGCCACGAAGTGGGTGATGGACGGGAGGTCGGCGAGGATCTCCGGGCCCGTCGTGGCGTAGTGGGCGCCGGCGTTGTCCGGGTTGCCGTACTGGTAGAGCATCACCCAGTCCGGGTGCTGCGCGGAGAGTTCCTTGGCGACGCGGACGGCGGTGTTGGAACCGCCCGCGGCCGGGCTGGGAATGATCTCGGCGCCCCACATGCCGAGCAGGTCACGGCGTTCCTGCGAGGTGTTCTCGGGCATGACGCAGACCATGCGGTAGCCCTTGAGCTTCGCCGCCATGGCCAGCGAGATGCCGGTGTTGCCGCTGGTCGGCTCCAGGATCGTGCAGCCCGGCGTCAGACGGCCGTCCTTCTCCGCCTGCTCGATCATGTGGAGGGCCGGCCGGTCCTTGACCGAACCGGTCGGGTTGCGGTCCTCCAGCTTCGCCCAGATACGGACGTCCGCGGACGGCGAGAGCCGCGGCAGGCGCACCAGAGGGGTGTTGCCCACCGCGGCGAGCGGGGAGTCGTAGCGCATGGGGACCAGCGGCCGATCAGGCCATGCCACCGGCGACGGCCGGCAGGATCGTGACGCTGTCGCCGTCGGTCAGCTTGGTGTTGATGCCGTCGAGGAAGCGGACGTCCTCGTCGTTGAGGTAGACGTTGACGAAGCGGCGCAGTTCGCCGCCGTCGACGATCCGGGCCCGGATGCCCGCGTGACGGGTGTCGAGGTCGGTGAACAGCTCGGCAAGGGTCGCCCCGCCGCCCTCGACGGCCTTCTCGCCGTTCGTGTAGGTGCGGAGGATGGTGGGGATGCGGACCTCGATGGCCATGGTTGCGGGCTCCTGTCGGAAGGAAAGTCAGGTCGGAAGACGCGCGGCGGCGCGGGCAAGGCAGGGGGTACGCCGGTTGCGGTGCCGCGGCTCTCGGCCGTACGGCGGCGGCAGGTCAGCGCGTACAGATGGCGCTCTGCAGCCTGCACAGGTCGACGTGCAGCCGCGCCACGAGCAGCATGCCCGGCGTCTTGTCGCTCACGTCGTGGAAAACCATGGGCTCATCGTATCGATTCCCGGTACGGGTCCCGGTGTGTGATCTCGCATTCCGGACGCTTTTTGATCGACGGGTGAGATCAGTAGCTCTCCACGACCTTGACCTCCTCCTCCGTGACCTCGCCCTCCACGATCCGGTACGAGCGGAACTGGAAGGGGCCGGCGTCGTCCGTGTCCGCCGTGGAGACCAGGACGTAGTGCGCGCCCGGTTCGTTCGCGTAGGAGAGGTCGGTGCGGGAGGGGTAGGCCTCGGTCGCGGTGTGCGAGTGGTAGATGACGACGGGCTCCTCGTCGCGGTCGTCCATCTCGCGGTAGAGCTTCAGCAGATCGCCGGAGTCGAACTCGTAGAACGTGGGCGAGCGGGCCGCGTTCAGCATCGGGATGAACCGCTCGGGGCGGTCGGTGCCCGCGGGCCCCGCGACGACGCCGCACGCCTCGTCGGGGTGGTCCTGGCGCGCGTGCGCGACGATCTGGTCGAACAGGGCCTCGGTGATGGTCAGCATGCTGGTCAGGATAGACAGAAGGGCCGTCCCGTACCGAGGTGTGGTACGGGACGGCCCGAATGCCGGACGTCCTGAGCGGTGGCCGGAGCGGCCGGACGTCCGTGGGGACGGTCAGCCGACGGTCTCGAACTCCTGCTCGTGACGTTCGGTGACCTGCGGGTTGCGGGCCTTGAGGATCGCCCAGCCGATGGCCAGCGCGGCGGCCCAGACGGCCATCACGTACAGGCAGATGCGGGACTCGGAGTCGTACGCGATCAGGCCGGTGACGAAGAGGAGGAACGCGACCGCGACCCAGCTGCACTTCGCGCCGCCCGGGGCCGGGAAGGACGAGGCCGGCAGCCGGCCGGCGTCGACCGCGCGGCGGTAGAGGATGTGGCTGACGAGGATCATCAGCCAGGTCCAGATGCCGGCCGCGGTGGCCACCGAGGTGACGTAGCCGAAGGCCTTCTCGGGGACGACGTAGTTGAGGATCACGCCGATGCCCATGAAGAGCACGGAGATCGTGATGCCGAGCGCGGGCGTCTTGGTCGACGACAGCTTGCTGAAGACCTTCGGGGCCTCGCCGCTGTCGGCCAGGTTCCGCAGCATGCGGCCCGTGGAGTACATGCCCGAGTTGCAGGAGGACAGGGCGGCGGTGAGGACCACGAAGTTGACGATGGCCGCGCCGGCCGGGATGCCGATCTTCGCGAAGGCCGCGACGAAGGGGCTCACGCCCGGTGCGAACTCCGTCCACTTCACGACGCAGAGGATGACCGAGAGGGCACCGACGTAGAAGAGGGCGATCCGCCACGGAAGCGTGTTGATGGCCTTCGGGAGCGTCTTCTCGGGGTCCTCGGACTCGCCCGCCGTGACGCCGACGAGCTCCACGGCGAGGTAGGCGAACATGACGCCCTGCAGGGTCATCAGGGACGAGCCGACGCCCTTGGGGAAGAAGCCGTCGAACTGCCAGAGGTTGGCGACGGAGGCGGTGTCACCGGCGGAGCTGAAACCGAAGGTGAGGACGCCGAGGCCGATCACGATCATGCCGATCAGGGCGGTGACCTTGACCATCGAGAACCAGAACTCGATCTCGCCGAAGAGCTTGACCGAGATCAGGTTCGCCACGAACAGGACGACCAGGAAGACGAGTGCCGTCACCCATTGGGGGACCGTCGGGAACCAGTAGTGGACGTAGATCGCGGCGGCCGTGAGCTCGGCCATGCCGGTGACCACCCACATCAGCCAGTACGTCCAGCCGGTGAAGTAGCCGAAGAACGGGCCGAGGAACTCGCGGGAGTACTCCGCGAAGGAGCCCGAGACCGGGCGGTAGAGCAGGAGCTCGCCGAGCGCCCGCATGATGAAGAAGATGATCACGCCCGCGAGGGCGTACATCATGATCAGGCTGGGGCCGGCCTTGGCGATGTTCGCCCCGGCTCCCAGGAACAGGCCGACGCCGATGGCGCCGCCGATCGCGATCATCTGGACCTGACGGCTGCCGAGCCCGCGCTCGTACCCCTCTTCGGGGGCGTCGCCGCCCACGGCCTCACTGCCGTCGTACTGCTTGTCGACCTGCGATGAGGTCATGTCTGGTGCGCCTTTCTCCATGCCGGTCCGAGCCAGTCCCTTGGCTTCGGATCGGTTTCCGATCCCCCCGGATAGGTGGAGCTGTGCCTGGCCGGCGGTCCGCCGGCTCGGTGGCGCACCCGGCAGGAGATGGGTGGTGTCCTGTCGGGCGGTCGTGAAGATCTATCACGGCGGCAACGTTGATCGGTTGAGGGTCGTGTTGCGCAGACCACAGGAAGAACCGGACAAAACGTCGAACCGCGCCCCATAGGGCGCGGTTACGGTGACGCGATCGTTATCCGGATTTGAGCGTCCGCTGAGCGAACACGAGAGGTGTTATGTCCTGACAGATCAGGGCATAAGGGTTTCGACCAGGGTCTCCTGGAGTCCACCCAGCCAGAGGTACGCCATCACCATCGGCTTGCGCGGGTCCTCGTCCGGGAGACGGTAGAGGAGGTCGGTGTCCTCCTCGTCGACGACGTCGAGCCGAGAACCGATCGCGAGCCGCAGGTCGTTCAGGGCGCGCAGCCACTGCTCGGACTGCGCGGTGGTCAGCTTGAGGACCGCTCCGCCGTCACCGCCGGGCGTCAGGCCGTCCAGCGAGCGGATCATCGTGAGGGCGTTCTCGCGCTTGCCGGCGCGCAGGTCGTTCTCGGTGAAGCGGCGGAACTCCGCGGAGTGGGCCCGCTGCTCCTCGGCCTGCTCGGCCGAGGCGGCCTCGACGTCGGGGCCGCTGTAGGCGTCGGGGAACAGCCGCCTGAGCACCGGGTCGCTCGGCGGCTCGCTGGGGCCCTCCGCGAACAGCTCGGCGAGCGGGTCGGCGGCGTCGTTCTCCGCGGGGCCGGGACCGATGAGCTCCAGGAGCTGGACGGCGAGGGAGCGGATGATGGAGATCTCGACCTCGTCGAGCGCGACGGCCGCGCCGCCGCCGGGGAGCGGTTCGAAGTGTCCAGGCATGGAGTGAGTTCGCTACTTCCGGTCCTGCTCGCGGGTGGGTGACAGGGGTCCGGCTACTTCCGGTCCTGCTGAAGGGTGGCCCACAGACCGTAGCCGTGCATGGCCTGCACGTCGCGCTCCATCTCCTCGCGCGTGCCGCTGGATACGACGGCCCGGCCCTTGTGGTGGACGTCCATCATCAGCTTGGTGGCCTTGTCCTTGGAGTAGCCGAAGTACGTCTGGAAGACATACGTCACGTAGCTCATGAGGTTGACCGGGTCGTTGTGGACGATCGTGACCCAGGGGACGTCCGGCTCAGGTACGGCGAAGACCTCCTCCGCCGACTCGGTCTTCTCGATCTCTAGAGGTGCGGGAGCCGTCACATCGCCCATGCTGCCACCAGAGGGGGTCACCCGCACAAACGGACCCCCGAAAAGAGGGGCGACTCCCCCGGGAATCTCCGGGCCACCAGAAATCGTCAAAGTGACGAGATGGGGGTACGATCCCTGCCATGAACACAGCGGACCTTGGGCTGCCGGTGGACGTACCCTCGACGGCGCTCTTCACTGACCAGTACGAGCTGACGATGCTGCAGGCCGCGCTCGCGGCCGGAACCGCCGAGCGGCGCTCGGTCTTCGAGGTCTTCACCCGGCGGCTGCCCGAGGGGCGGCGCTACGGAGTCGTCGCGGGCACCGGACGCGTCCTCGACGCGGTCGAGAACTTCCGGTTCGACGCGGACGTCCTCGGCTTTCTGCGCGAGCGCGGGATCGTGGACGAGCCGACCATCGAGTGGCTCGCCTCGTACCGCTTCGGCGGGGACATCTGGGGCTACCCCGAGGGCGAGGTGTACTTCCCCGGCTCCCCCCTGCTGCGGGTCGAGGGCAGCTTCGCGGAGTGCGTGCTCCTGGAGACGGTCATCCTGTCGATCCTCAACCACGACTCCGCCATCGCGGCCGCCGCCTCCCGGATGGCCTCCGCCGCGGGCGGGCGGCCGCTGATCGAGATGGGCGCCCGGCGCACCCACGAGCTGGCCGCGGTGGCCGCCGCGCGGGCCGCGTACATCGGCGGGTTCACCACCACCTCCGACCTGGCCGCCGGTTTCCGCTACGGCATCCCGACCGTGGGCACCTCCGCGCACGCCTTCACCCTGCTGCACGACCACGAGCGGGACGCCTTCCAGGCCCAGGTGAACTCGCTGGGCCGGGGCACCACGCTGCTCGTGGACACCTACGACGTGGCCGAGGCGGTCCGGACGGCCGTCGAGGTCGCCGGCACCGAGCTCGGCGCGGTGCGCATCGACTCCGGCGACCTGCTGCTCGTCGCCCACCGGGTACGCCAGCAGCTGGACGAGCTGGGCGCGACGCGGACGAAGATCGTCGTGACCTCCGACCTCGACGAGTACGCCATCGCCTCGCTGGCGGCGGCGCCCGTGGACGCGTACGGCGTCGGCACCCAGCTGGTGACGGGATCCGGCCATCCGACCTGCTCGATGGTCTACAAACTGGTCGCCCGCGCCGAGTCCGCCGACCCGAAGGCGCCGCTGGTGCCGGTGGCCAAGAAGTCCTCCGGCGGGAAGACGTCCATCGGCGGCCGCAAGTGGGCCGCACGGCGCCTGGACGAGCACGGGGTCGCGGAGGCCGAGGTGATCGGCGTCGGGCCGGTGCCCGGCGAGCTGGCCGACCAGCAGCTCCTGGTCCAGCTGATCAAGGGCGGACAGGTCCTGTCCCGCGAGCCGCTCGACGTCGTACGCGACCGGCACGCGGACGTCCGGGCCCGGCTGCCGCTGTCGGCGACGCAGTTGTCGCGCGGAGAGCCGGTGCTTCCCACCGAATACGTCTGAGGCGCGGGAGGCGGGCGGGGCAGGAGTGGCGCCGCGCATGAACCTCGGGTGAGCGGGAATGCAACGGCAGCGTGCCCGCACGGGCCGTGGAAGCCGAATACCCCCTCCCGCACCGCCCTCGAAGTCTCTAGGCTCGGAAGTTCAACGGCCGGGCCCGCACCCTTGTCTGCCGCACCCATAGCCGAAGGACACCGCCCATGCGCCGCGCCTTGATCGTCGTAGACGTGCAGAACGACTTCTGCGAGGGAGGCAGCCTCGCGGTGTCCGGGGGCGCCGATGTGGCCGCCGCCGTCACGGAGCTGATCGGGCAGGCCCCCGCCGGCTACCGGCATGTCGTCGCCACCCGCGACCTCCACATCGCCCCCGGGGGCCACTTCGCCGACAACCCCGACTACGTGCACTCCTGGCCCGCGCACTGCGTGGCCGGTACCGAAGGGGTGGGCTTCCACCCGAACTTCGCCCCGGCCGTCGCCTCCGGCGCGATCGACGCCGTCTTCGACAAGGGCGCCTACGCGGCGGCGTACAGCGGCTTCGAGGGCGCCGACGAGAACGGCATGCCGCTGGGCGACTGGCTGCGCGCCCGCGGGATCGGCGAGGTCGACGTGGTCGGCATCGCGACCGACCACTGCGTACGGGCGACCGCCCTGGACGCCGCGGAACAGGGCTTCCGCACGACCGTCCTGCTCGACCTGACGGCCGGAGTGGCGGAGGAGACGACGGAACGCGCGCTGGAAGAGCTGCGCGCGGCCGGAGTCGAGCTCACCGGCAAGCCCGTGGTCTAGCCGGGACGCCCCGCGCGTCACACAGGGTCGTACGAAGTCGCACTCCGTCCCGTCCGGGGCGTCACGGCTGCGGTGCCGGGCGTCTGAGCAGCGTCCTGATCGGGTGCCACAGCTCCTGGGGGAGCTCGGGGACACCGATGCCGGTGACGCCGGTGCCCGGGACGCCGGCGTCGGGGGCCGTGCGCCAGATGAGCCCGTCGGGGTGGTGCAGGACCGCGGTGATCTCGTCGGGTGTCGGCGGGGCCGCGTTGCCCCGCAGGTAGACGGCGCGCAGGCCCAGATTGCGCAGGCGCGTCAGGGCGCGGGCACGGTTCTGGGCGACGACCAGGAACCGTATGCAGCCGGCGCCGGAACCTGCCGGACTGGGCAGGTTCAGCGCCACCACGACGCTGCCGTTCGGCAATCTGCAGAAACCTCCTGCGGCCATGCGGTCACACCCCCGTGCGAGTCGGTGTCAATAAGCCAGGCACAGGACGCACCTAAACACGATCGGCGGCAACCCGCCAGAGGGTTGCCGCCGATACGCTTCTGACCTGCGGAAATGCTGACTACTTCACTGCGGGACCGACCTTGAGGGAGATCGTCGAGCCGTCCTTGGCCTCCTTGACGATCTGGATCTTGGTGTTGGTGTCAGTGATCTTGACGCCGCCGGTCGGGTTCCTGTTGTCGTAGTAGTCGCTGGTGTGGTCGTTGAAGACCGACACGCCCTTCTTCGACGGGATCTTCTTGGCGACGTCGGCGCTGTGCAGCGTGATGCCGTCCGTGCGGTACAGGCTGAAGGTGGAGTCGTAGGCCTGGATGCGGTTGCGCATCAGCGTGCCGTTCTCCCACCACAGGGCCTTCGAGTGCGCGTCGACCGGGAGCGCGAGGCCGACACCCGGGTGCTGGCTGGTGTTGTTGTCCGCCTGCGAGGTGTCCCACTTCCAGATCAACAGGCCGTTCTGGTAGGCGTAGTGCTCCACCCAGTCCGGACGGGTCGTCGAGAAGCCGAAGTTGTACGGGCCGACCTTGAGGGTCTTGTCGTACGAGACGTACTGGCGGTTCTCCGCGAGGTAGTACTGCGCGTAGTCCTTGGTGAAGGACGCGCCGATGCGGGAGAAGCCACTGGCGGTCCAAGCGGCGTCGGCCGTCTCGGCGTTGTCCGAGAAGAGCGCGGTGCCGTCCGCGGTGACGGTGATCTCGTCGGCCGCGAAGCCCTTCAGCGCCACACCGCCGTCGCTCTGGTAGCGGAAGCGGACGTCGATCTTCTTGCCCGCGTAGGCGTCGAGCGGGTACGCCAGCTTCGCGTACGAGTCGATGGTGCCGGTGAGGACGGGCTTGTCGCTGCCGTCGCGCGGGATCGCCGCGCCGTTCACCGTGCCGTCGAGGGCGGTCCAGTTGGCGCCGCCGTCGGTCGAGACCTCGGTGTACAGGTAGTCGTAGTTCGCCTCGATGTCGTACCAGCCGTCGAGGGTCAGCGTCGCCGACGACTTGCCCGTGAGGTCCACGGACCGGGTCAGCGTGTTCTTCAGGTTGTCACCGCTGCCGCTCCACCACTGGGTCGAGCCCTGCGCCGGAGTGACGACCGTGGTCGTGACCGCCTTCTCCGGCAGAGTGACGACGAGCGCCTGCTTGTTCCAGGTGTTGTACTCGGCGACACCCAGCTTGTGCGTGGACTGCTTGCCCGCCTTGGCCGTGTCGTAGTTCAGCCAGCCGAGCTGGAGCTTGTCCCAGGCGTTGAAGTCGCCGGGGAGGTCGCCGATGGAGTCCTTGCCCCTGCCGAGCCAGGAACCCGAGGACATCAGGGTCCAGAAGCCGGTGGAGTTGTCGCCGCCGGCGGTGTCGTAGTGGTCCGGCAGACCGAGGTCGTGACCGTACTCGTGGGCGAAGACGCCGAGTCCGCCGTTCTCCGGCTGGATGGTGTAGTCGCCGACCCAGATGCCGGTGTCGCCGACCTGGGCGCCGCCGAGCTTGTTGTCGCCCGGACCCGTGGCGCCCGCGTCGGTGCCGAACGCGTACCAGCGGTGGGCCCAGATGGCGTCCTCGCCCTGTACACCGCCGCCCGCGGACTCGTCCTCACCGGCGTGCACGATCTGGAAGTGGTCGATGTAGCCGTCGGGCTCGTTGAAGTTGCCGTCGCCGTCGAAGTCGTAGCGGTCCCACTGGTCGAAGCCGGCCAGGTCCGCCTTGATGGCGGCGTCGGACGCGCCGGCCGCCTTCTGCTGGGCGACCCAGGCGGTGACGCCGTCCTTGACGACGTTCCACACGCTCGGGCAGTTCGTTGAGCCGCAGGCGTTGTTGCCGTAACGGGCCTCGTTGAAGGGGACCTTGACCCAGTCGGCGACCTCGCCGTCCACCGAGTAGCGGCCCGAGGACTGCGCCTCGTAGAACTTCTTCATCGACTCGACGTTCTTGCCGGTGCCGAAGTAGAGGTCCTGGAAGTGCTTCTGGTTGTAATCCGCCTGCCAGGCCGTGCTGTTGTCCTTCTTGCGGTTCGGCTTGGCGATCGTGTTGTGCTGCGGACCGGCGGTGCCGCCGTACTTCGGGTCCGTCTTGTCGCCGAACTCGACCAGGATCGTGAAGATCTTGTCGGTCTTCTCGCGGCCCAGCTCGACGTACTTGCTGTCGCCCTTCTTGCTCTTCAGCTGGACGACCTGCGAGCCGTTGCGGGTCTGCACCTTGGCGTCGCCGGATATGACCTGGTTCAGCGCCTCCTGGCGCTGGGCGTTCTGGGTCTTGCTCAGCGGGCCGTCGAGGTCGTGGTCGACCGTGTTCTTGACCGGCTGCGGGTCGTGGCGGTCCACGACCGGTGAAGCGGCGGCCGAGTCGGCCTGCGCCACGGCGTACGTCGAGAACGTGGCGGTGGCCGCCGCGAGGGCTACGCCCACCGCGGCCGCTCTGAACGTCCATGGTCTGTTGGTCACTTGATGTCCTCCCCCGCGTGCGTTCACGCGGAGGGGGTTCCGGGTCATGGAGGTCCGCGCGCGCTATCGCGATTCAAGTGACGACAGTTGACCCGAGTTACCAAAGAAAAAACAGATCTTGACTTGAACCTGGCAAGTGCATTATGCGGAGCCTCCGTTCGGTATCCGGACGCCCCCGAAACCCCTCAACAGGCGCGCCCGAACGTCCACTTGGTGGACGCGATGACTCCGTGCGCCCCCTGTGCACCGGCACCGTGGGTAAGGTCACGCTTACCGGTCGTTCCACTCGGGCATGCAGGCGAATAGAGTCGATTGGCGAAGCGTCGGAAGTCGGCGAGAAGCCAAGTCGACACCGTTGTCTCACCCCCGATTTCTATCCGCACCCTCCCCCATCGCGAGAGGCCCCGGGGGGAGAACCCCCATCCGAGGACACGATTGCCATGCCTCGTCCGACCGCCGCACAGCTCGCCTACGGTTCCTGCACCGTGATCTTCTCCACCCTCGCCATGCTGCTGCTGTCACAGACGAGTTCGAGCCTGGGGATCGTGCTGATCACCCTCTCGGCGCTCGCTCTCGGACTGCTCGTGGCCATGACGGTCCCGCTGCCGAAGCCCGCACCGTCCGCCCCCGCTCCCCTCGTCCGCGAGCGGGTACCGGTGCAGTTCGAGACCGCGTCCGTCTCCGCCTCCTCCGCACCCGAGCCGGTACGCGAACCCGCGGGCCCCTGAAGCCGCGTAGGCGACCTGCGGGCCCCGGTGCCCTTCAGGACCGGCGGACTTCCGGCACCCGGGACGCCGCGACCCGGCGCACGCAACGCTCCGACCTCGTGCACGAACGGCGGGCCCACGCATCACGGGCCCGCCGTTCGTCCGTGCGCCGTCGCCGCCCGGCCGGTCATGCTCTGGAGTCGACCACCACCGTCTTGGCCGCCTTGTCGTGCAGGCCCTGCTTGTAGGGCTTGTCGAAGAAGCTCCAGCCGCCCGCGATCGCCGTCCAGATACAGGCGCAGCAGAACGCGAACGGGATCCACAGCACCAGGGCCCGGACCAGGGAGGTCTGCACGGAGGGGGTCGAGCCGTTGTCGAGGTTGGCGACCCGGTGGTTGAACAGCCTCTTGCCGAGGGTCTGGCCCGACTTGCTGATCATCACGGTGTCGTAGGCGACGAAGCAGACGGCGGCCACCAGGGACTGCCCGAACGACTTGCCGTACTCGATCTTGTCCGAGTCCACGTTGTACTCGGTGACCCCGAACGCCCAGGACAGCAGCCACACCACGATGCCCACCAGGATCATGTCCAGGATCCTCGCCAGCACCCGCTTCCCGCTCTCGGCGAGCGGCGGCATCCCGGCGAGCGGATCGCCGCCGTACGGGCCGCCACCGCCGTACGGGCCTCCGCCGCCGTAGTGGTCACCGCCGCCTCCGTAGGGGCCGCCGCCTCCTCCGGACGGGGGCGGCTGGCCCTCGAACGGGGGCGGCTGACTGCCGTAGGGAGGGGTCTGGCCGCCGGGGGGCGGCGGGTCGTACGGGGAACCCCCGCCCTCGGCGGGCGGGGGCTGCTTCTTGAACGGGTCGTCGTCCGGTGGCTGGCCGGGGCCCGGGGGCGGCGGTTCGCTGCTCATGGCCCGAGTCGACCGCGAACCATCCGGATCCGCATCCGGCGAAGGGCCGTCCGGGGGACGGGATCAGCGTTCCGAGGCCGCCACGAAGGTGTGGGCCGCCTTGTCGTGCCAGCACTGACGCCAGGGCCTGTCGAACAGGCACCACAGGACGCCGACGACTCCGACGAGCAGGAGACCCGGGACGCTGTAGACGAGCCAGCGGCCCAGGGCCCGCCCGAAGGTCGGCGGTTCGTGACCCTCTATGTCGCGCACCTCGACGCCGCACAGCTTCTTGCCCAGGGTGCGGCCCCACTTGGCGGTGGGCAGGACGTCGTAGAGGACGCCGAAGAGGAGCAGTACGGCGAGGACGATGCCGAGGCAGGTGGCGGTCGTTCCGTCGAGCAGCCAGACGGTGACCTTCTCGCCCGACAGTTCGGCCGCGTCGATCTTCTCGTTGACGTGGTCGACCGCCCTGGTGCCCAGCGGCACGGCGGCCGCCGCGGTGACACCGGCGAGGACGACGGTGTCCACCACCCGGGCGGCCAGCCGTCGGCCGAGGCCGGCCGGACGGACCGCCGAGTGCCGGCGAGCGGCCGCCTGGAACACGTCGTCGACCGGCGGCTTCCACGGCGTGACCCGCTGCCCCTCCTCGGCCGGATCCTCCGCGAGCCGGTGCACCTGCTGGGCCCAGGAGGGCTGGCCGCCGCCGACTCCGGAGGCCATGGGCGTGGAGCCGCCGGACTGCTGAGGGACGGCGGGGGCCGGAGCGGCCTGCGCGGCGGACGCCTGGGCCGCCGATGCCTGGGCCGCCGGCGCCTGGGCCGCCGATGCCTGGGCCGCCTGCCCGGCTCCGAAGCCGCCTCCGGCCGACGCGGCGGACGCGGCAGACGGACCGGACGCGGAGAACGGACCGGACGCGGTGGGTGCGACCGGCGGGGCCGTCGCCGGACCCGTGCCCCCGCCGTGCGCCCCGCTCTGCTGCTCCGTGCGCGGGGAGAGCGCACCGAAATCGGGGGCGCCCTCGGAAGGGACGGGGTTCCGGGCGCCCGGGGTGGCGGTGGGGTGTCCGGCGCCGGACTGCCCGGCGCCCGCGGCGACTCCGGTCCCGGCCCCGCTCCGGCCGTCGGCTCCGCTTGAACCCGCGTCGCCCGTACCGCTCGTACCGCTCGTACCGCCCGCGTCCGCCGTGCCCTCGGATCCCGTGGGCGGCACCGGTCCCGTGGGGCGGCGGAAGACCACGGGCCCTCCGGACGCCGAGGGCCGGGGGCCACCGGAGTCGGCGGGCGGGATCGTCGCCGTACCGTCCGTGCGTGCCGACGCCCCGTCCGGGCGGCTCACCGCGTCGGCGGGCTGCGCCGGGCGCTCGACACGCGGGTCGGATCCCTGGGGCGCGCCCCAGGACACCCGGCGGTCCTGGTCGCCGCCGAAGCCGGACTGCTGGGAGCGGTCGGCGCCCCACGCGGTGGCGGGCTCGGGCCGGCTGCCGTGCTGCGCCTCGGCGGGGGTGGCCCGGCGGGGCTGCGGGTCCTCGTCGAAGAAGTGCGGGCCCGTCTCCTCCGCCGTGGGGGTGCCTCCGTGTCCGAGCGCCGACGAGAACTCGGGGGAGGGCGCCGGAGCGGGCACATGCGCGGGGCGCACGCCGGCCGGCGGGGCGAGCGCCTCGCCGCCCGAGGGTGCCGGGCGGCTCGTGCCCGGCACCCAGGCGGCGCCGTTCCAGTACCGGACATATCCAGGAATGGAGGGGTCCGGGTAATACCCTTCGCGGGGCCTGTCGTCACCGGGGGCCGGGGTTGGGGCGCTCATGTCCGTCGTCCCGTATCTGCTCGGGGGTCTGATTGAGGGTCCACATCTACCAGACCGGCGCACGCGTCACGGCCGGTCCCGCGGTACCCACCCCTTTCGGGCAAGGTTCCGCCCCCTCTTGCGAGCGGACTTCCGAGCCTGTGCGCGGTGTGCCCGAAGGAGGGACGGAACGGGCCCGAAAAGATTCTCCGAACCCGCGTAATGGTTCCGCCGCGAGGCGCTCTCCACTCGTACGGCCCCGCCCACAGGGGCCCGTACGACGAGAGGAAGCGCATCGACATGCACACCGTGGTGGAACGCGAGCTGGAGCTCAAGCTCGTCCTGTCGCCCGAGCGCAGCATCCCTGTGCCGGCACGCCTCAGCTACCGCACCGAGGACCCGTACGCCGTCCACATCACCTTCCACATCGGCTCCGACCATCCCGTCAACTGGACCTTCGCCCGCGAGCTGCTGGTCGAGGGGGTGTTCCGGCCGTGCGGCCACGGCGATGTGCGGGTGTGGCCGACGAAGGTCGCCGGGCGGGGCGTCGTCCTGATGGCGCTGAGCTCGCCGGACGGCGACGCGCTGCTCGAAGCGCCGGCCACGCAGGTCTCGGCCTGGCTGGAGCGCACGCTCAGGGCGGTGCCCCCGGGCTCCGAGGCCGATCGGCTCGGCATCGACGCGGGCCTGGCCGAGCTGCTCGCGCCGTCCCCGAGGCTCTGGCCCTCGCTCGATCAGGGGGGATCCCCGTCGCCGGACGACCTGTGGCTGCGCGACCCGTGGCCGTCGGACGAGTCCGCGGACGGTGAGTAGCCCTGGAGTCTCAGAACAGCTTGCCCGGGTTCAGGATGCCCAGCGGGTCGAACGCCGACTTGATGGCCCGCTGCATCTCCACGCCCACCGGGCCGATCTCGCGGGCCAGCCACTCCTTCTTCAGGACGCCCACGCCGTGCTCGCCGGTGATCGTGCCGCCGAGTTCCAGGCCGAGCGCCATGATCTCGTCGAAGGACTCGCGGGCCCGCCGGGACTCGTCGGGGTCGGTCGCGTCGAAGCAGACGGTGGGGTGCGTGTTGCCGTCGCCCGCGTGCGCGCAGACGCCGATGGTCAGGGCGTACTTCTCGGCGACGCGCTCGATGCCGTCGAGCATGTCGCCGAGCCGGGAGCGCGGCACGCACACGTCGTCGATCATCGTGGTGCCCTTGACCGCTTCGAGCGCGGTGAGCGACAACCGGCGTGCCTGGAGGAGGAGTTCGGACTCGGCCGCGTCCTCGGCCGGGACCACCTGCGTCGCGCCCGCGGCCTCGCAGAGCGCGCCCACCACGGCGAGGTCGGCCGCCGGGTCGTGGGTGTCGAAGGCGGCGAGCAGGAGCGCCTCGGTGGTCTCCGGGAGGCCCATGTGCGCGAGGTCGTTGACGGCCTTGACGGTCGTACGGTCCATCAGCTCGAGGAGGGACGGTACGTGGCCGCCCTCCATGATCCGGCAGACGGCGTCGCACGCGGCCCGCGCCGACCCGAACTCGGCTGCCAGGACCAGTTGTTGGGGCGGCTGCGGGCGCAGCGCCAGGATCGCCCGTACGACGATGCCGAGCGAGCCCTCGGAGCCCACGAAGAGCCGGGTGAGGTCGTAGCCGGCGACGCCCTTGGCGGTGCGGCGCCCGGTGGACATCAGCCGCCCGTCGGCGAGGACGACGTCCAGGCCGAGGACGTACTCGGCCGTCACCCCGTACTTCACGCAGCACAGGCCGCCGGAGGCCGTGCCGATGTTGCCGCCGATGGTGCACATCTCCCAGCTGGAGGGGTCCGGCGGGTAGTACAGGCCGTGTTCGCCCACGGCGCGGGAGAGCGCGGCGTTGATGACGCCGGGTTCGACGACGGCGATGCGGTCGACCGGATTGATCTCCAGGATGCGGTCCATCTTCACCAGGGACAGCACGACGCAGCCGTCGGAGGCATTGGCCGCTCCGGACAGACCGGTGCGGGCGCCCTGCGGGACGACCGGGACGCGCAGCTCGGTCGCGACGCGCATGATGTGCTGGACCTGCTCGACGGTGCGCGGCAGGACGACCACGGAGGGCGTGCCCGCCTCGCAGAAACTCGCCATGTCGTTGGCGTAGGAGGCCGTGACGTCCGGGTCGGTGAGGACGGCCTCGTCCGGCAGACCGCTCCGCAGACGGTCGAGAAGGTTGCCGGTCGCTTCGTCGCGCGGGGCTTCGATACGGCTCATGATCACAGCGTCGCACTCGGGGCCATCGGTGTGAACCCCATCCGCGCGGGGCTTGGCCTGCCGGGGTGCGGTCTTCGTATTGACGCACAGTGAGCGGCATGGAGATCGAACAGCGACAGCCGGTGCCCGCCGGGTCCGGGCCCGCGGAGCCCGTCGGCCCGCAGTCCCCGGAACCCTCCGGTCCGCGCCGTTCCCCGCTCACCCGGCGGACGCTGATCGGCGCGGTCGCCGGCTGCGCCGCGCTCGGCGGCCTGCTGGTGCTGCTGCCCTCGCTGGGGCGGGACGGGGCGGCGCGGCCCGCCCCGGGTCCGGTGGCCCGGGCGGTGACCGCGGTGGGCTCCGGGGTTCCGGCCGCCCTGCCCGATCTCGAGGCGCTCATCGACGACCACGAGAGCCATCTGCGGGCCCATCCGCGCGACGACCGTTCGTGGGCGGTGCTCGGCGTCGCGTACACGGAGCGGGCGCGGCGGACGTCGGCGGCCTCGTACTACCCGAAGGCCGAGAAGGCGCTGCGCACCTCGCTGCGGGTGCGGCCGAAGGCCAACGCGGAGGCGCTGGACGGTCTCGCCGGTCTGGCCGCCGAGCGGGGTGACTTCCGGTCCGCGAAGGAGTGGGGCGAGGCGGCGGTGAGGCTGGCGCCGAAGCGGTGGACGGTGTATCCGTCGCTCATCGACGCGTACACCGGGCTCGGTGACTACAAGGCCACGCGCAGGGCCCTCGACCAGTTGCTCGGCCTGCGTTCCGGACCGGCGGCCCGGGCCGTGGCGTCGGGCGTCTACCGGGACCGCGGCCGGCGTGAGGACGCCGCGGCGGCGATCTCGGACGCGGCGGCGGGTGCGGCGACCCCCTCCGAACGGGCGGTGCTCCTCCAGCGGGCCGGTGATCTCGCGTGGGAACGCGGCGACCTCCAGGAGTCGCTGGACTACTACCGGGCCGCGGTGAACACCGACGCCGACGAGCACGGCGCGCTCGCCGGGCAGGGGCGCGCGCTGGCGGCGCTCGGGCGCACCTCCGAAGCGCTGCGCGCGTACCGGGCGGCGCTCGCCAAGCGGCCCGCGCCGCGGTACGCGCTGGAGCTGGGCGAGCTGTACGAGAAGCTGGGGCTGGGCGCGGCCGCGCGCGTGCAGTACGACCTGGTGCGGGAGCTGGTGCAGCGTGATGCCGCCGCGGGTGTGGACGACGAGCTGGTCCTCGGGCTCTTCGAGGCGGACCACGGCGACCGGCAGGCCGCGGTGCGAGCGCTGCGCGTGGAATGGCGGCGGCACCCCGGCATCGCGGTGGCGGACGCGCTGGGCTGGGCGCTGCACCGCGCCGGGGACGACGCGGAGGCGCTGAAGTTCGCCGAGCGGGCCATGGACAAGGAGCACGGGGGCGAGGTGCGGAGCGCGCTGTACGCGTATCACCGGGGGCAGATCGAGCGGGATCTGGGGCGGTCCGGGCCGGCCCGCCGTCATCTCGCGGAGGCGCTGCGGATCAATCCGCAGTTCTCGCCGCTGCTGGCGCGCGCGGCCCGGGAGGCCCTGGCGGCCCTGGGCGAGCCCCCGGCCGTGGGCCTGCCGGAGCCGGCGGAGGAGTCGGACGGGTCCGAGGAGTCCGGGCCGTCCGAGGAGTCCGACGAATCGGCGGAGGCCACGGGCGCGGCCGGGGCTCCCGGGACGGCGTCCCCGTCGACCGCGCCGGGGCGGCCGTCGGCTCCCGCCACGAGGCCCTCCGCGGCACGGTGAACGCCGGAGCACGCGTGGCCCGGTAGCGCCGGGACACGTGCGTCTCCGGCCCCGGAGACACGCTTGTCGCCGTCCCCGGGGCACGTGAGCCGCGCCCACCCCAGGACACATGTGCCGCCCACCCCGGGACACCCGTGCCGCCCACCCCGGGACCCCCGTGCCGCCTACCCCGGGACACGTGGGCCGGTAGCCGCGGGGCACGTGGTCCGGTGGCTCCGGGAACGGGTGTGTCCGGGGGACGCCGTCGGGGCGTCCACCGGACACATGAGGCTCAACCGGCCCTCAGGACTTGCCCGTTCTACGGGGTCACAGGTTGCCGCGCTTCTCCTGCTCGCGCTCGATCGCCTCGAACAGGGCCTTGAAGTTGCCCTTGCCGAAGCCCATCGAGCCGTGTCGCTCGATCATCTCGAAGAAGACGGTCGGACGGTCCTGGACCGGCTTGGTGAAGATCTGGAGCAGATAGCCGTCCTCGTCGCGGTCGACGAGGATCTTCAGCTCGCGCAGGGTGTCGACGGGGACGCGGGTGTCGCCGGCCCACTCGCCGAGGGTGTCGTAGTAGGAGTCGGGGGTGTCGAGGAACTGGACCCCGGCCGCGCGCATGGCCCGTACGGTCCGGACGATGTCGTTGGTGTTCAGCGCGATGTGCTGGACGCCCGCGCCGCCGTAGAACTCCAGGTACTCGTCGATCTGGGACTTCTTCTTGGCGATGGCGGGCTCGTTGATCGGGAACTTGACCTTGAGCGTGCCGTCGGCGACGACCTTCGACATCAGCGCGCTGTACTCGGTCGCGATGTCGTCGCCCACGAACTCCTTCATGTTCGTGAAGCCCATGACCTTGTTGTAGAAGCCGACCCACTCGTTCATCCGGCCGAGCTCGACGTTGCCGACGCAGTGGTCGATGGCCTGGAAGGTCCGCTGGGAGGGCGGCTCGACGATCGGCGCGGCGGCCACGTATCCGGGCAGGTAGGGGCCGTCGTAGCCGGTCCGCTCGACGAGCGTGTGGCGGGTCTTGCCGTACGTGGCGATCGCGGCGAGGACGACCGTGCCGTTCTCGTCCTTCATCTCGTACGGCTCGGCGATCGAGGTGGCGCCGTGCTCGACGGCGTAGGCGTACGCGGCGCGCGCGTCCGGGACCTCGATGGCGAGGTCGACGACGCCGTCGCCGTGCTCCGCCACGTGCTGGGCCAGGAAGTGGCCCCAGGTGGTGGCGGGCTTGATCACGGAGGTGAGGACGAAGCGCGCCGAGCCGTTCTCGAGGACGTACGACGCCGTCTCGCGGCTGCCGTTCTCCGGTCCGGAGTACGCGACGAGCCGCATGCCGAAGGCCGTGGAGTAGTAGTGCGCGGCCTGCTTGGCGTTGCCGACGGCGAAGACGACCGCGTCCATTCCCTTGACCGGGAAGGGGTCGGCCTGCCGGGCGGTGTCGGGAGTGTGGTGTGTGGTCTGCGTCATGGCCGCAGGCTCCCTCCGTTCCGCAAGGTGCGCAATAGTTCGCCTATCGACTGAACAATATGTGCAGCTTGAGGCCCGAAGCGACGGGCTTTCTGTACATGATGACCATCTCGGAGGTCCGCATGGCGATCGATCATCTGGACGGGCGGCTGCTGGTGCTGCTGGCGAAGGAGCCGCGCATCGGGGTGCTGGAGATGTCACGGCGGCTCGGGGTCGCGCGGGGAACGGTGCAGGCCCGGCTGGACCGCCTTCAGTCGAACGGAGTCATCCGGGGCTTCGGTCCGCAGGTCGACCCGACGGCGCTCGGATATCCGGTTACGGCGTTCGCCACGCTCCAGATCCGGCAGGGGCAAGGCGCCGACGTACGGGCCCACTTGGCGACCGTGCCCGAGGTCCTGGAGCTGCACACGACCACCGGCAGCGGGGACATGCTCTGCCGACTGGTGGCCCGCTCGAACGCCGATCTCCAGCGTGTGATCGACCGGGTTGTCGGTTTTGATGGCATCGTCCGGGCCTCCACGGCGATCGTCATGGAGAACCCGGTTCCGCTGCGGATCATCCCGCTCGTGGAACAGGCGGCGACCGAGCACTGAACCGACGAGATGAGCGGGGTGACGTGGCGTGACCTTCTGGGAGTACCTGAGCAGCCGCCACGAGCAACTGCTCACGGACGCGTACCAACACGCCAGCGCGGTCTTCCAGTGCATGGTCGTGGCGACCCTCATCGGCGTACTGATCGGCGTCGTCACCTACCGCAGCGACTGGGCCGGCAACCTCGCCACCACGACGACCTCGGCCATTCTGACCATTCCCTCGCTCGCCATGATCGGTCTGCTGATCCCGATCGTGGGTCTGGGCGTTCCACCGACGGTGATCGCCCTGACGCTGTACGGGCTGCTGCCGATCGTGCGCAACTCGATCGTCGGGCTGCGCGGCGTCGATCCCTCGCTGGTCGACGCGGCCACCGGCATCGGTATGTCGCGCACCGCCCGGCTGGTGCGCGTCGAACTGCCGTTGGCCTGGCCGCCGATCCTGACCGGCATCCGGATCTCCACCCAGATGCTGATGGGTATCGCGGCGATCGCGGCCTACGCCTCCGGTCCGGGCCTCGGCAACGAGATCTTCCGCGGCATCAGCTCGCTGGGCAGCAAGAACGCGCTCAACCAGGTGCTCGCGGGCACGGTCGGGATCATCATCCTCGCGCTGCTCTTCGACGCCGCGTACGTCCTGCTCGGCCGGCTGACCATCCCGAGGGGGATCCGTGCCTGAGACCGCCGACACCACCGAGCGCCCCGAGGACTCCGCGGCCGGGAGCGCGTCGTCCACCACGGGCGCCACGATCCAGCTGGAGAACCTCACCAAGCGCTACCCCGGCAGCCGCGACGCCGCCGTGGACAGCGTCAACATGGAGATCAAGGCGGGCGAGCTCGTCGTCTTCGTCGGCCCGTCCGGCTGCGGCAAGTCGACCACCCTGAAGATGATCAACCGGCTGATCGAGCCGAGCGGCGGCCGCATCCGGATCGGGGGCGAGGACGTCACCGACATGGACCCGGTGAAGCTGCGCCGCAAGGTCGGGTACGCGATCCAGTCGTCCGGGCTCTTCCCGCACATGACGGTCGCCCAGAACATCGCGCTCGTACCGCGGATGACCGGCTGGCCGAAGGCGCGGGTCAAGGCGCGGGTCGAGGAGATGCTGGACCTGGTCGGGCTGGACCCCGGCGAGTTCCAGGGCCGCTATCCGCGCCAGCTCTCCGGCGGTCAGCAGCAACGCGTGGGCGTGGCACGGGCGCTGGCCGCGGACCCACCCGTCCTGCTCATGGACGAGCCGTTCGGAGCGGTGGACCCGATCACCCGCGACCACCTCCAGGACGAGCTGATCCGGCTCCAGCACGAGCTGCACAAGACGATCGTCTTCGTCACCCACGACTTCGACGAGGCCATCAAGCTCGGCGACCGGATCGCGGTGCTGCGCGAGCACTCGCACATCGCGCAGTTCGACACCCCGGAGGCGATCCTCACCAACCCGGCCGACGACTTCGTGTCGGGGTTCGTGGGCGCGGGCGCCGCGCTGAAGCGGCTCAACCTCAGCCGCGTACGGGATGTGGAGATCACCGGCTGTCCGACGGTCACCGTCGACGACCCGCTCCAGGAGATCTTCGGCAAGCTCCGTTCCAGCGGCACGAACGAGATCCTGCTGCTCGACAAGCGGGGCCGCCCCTACAAGTGGCTGCGGCGCGGCGATCTGATGCGGGCCAAGGGCTCGCTGGCGCGGGCGGGCACCCTGGTGCACGACACGGTGACGCGGGACGCCACCCTGCGGGACGCCCTGGAGGCGGTGCTCACGGACAACTCGGGCCGGGTCCCGGTCACCGGGCGGCGCGGCGAGTACACCGGGGTGGTGGACATGGAGACCCTGATGAACTCCGTGCACGAACTCCTGGAGGCCGACCGGCTGGAGGCCATGGAGCACCAGCACGAGCTGGAGGAGGCGCGCGCCCACCAGACCCAGTTCGAGCAGGAGGGTGTCGACGGCGGGGAGGCGAAGGCGTGAGCACGCCGCCGACGGACCGGCGCCCCGAGGGCGAGCACGAGGTCAAGGGCGTTCCCTTCCGCGACGACAGCGACGGTGACGGCGAGGGCGAGCGGGAGGCTCCGCCGCCGTACGCGCCCCCGAGGCGCCGGATCAGCTGGCAGAAGCTGACCTTTCTGCCCGCCGTGCTGATCGCCCTGCTGCTGGCCACCTGGATCTGGTTCCAGCAGGCGGACCTCGACGCGATCTCCAAGAACGCCCTGTCGAACGGCCAGGTGTCCAAGGCCCTGTGGCAGCACATCCAGCTGACGCTGATCTCCACGTTCTTCGTGCTGATCATCGCGATCCCGCTGGGCATCCTGCTGACCCGCAAGGCGTTCCGGAAGTTGACCCCGATCGCGATGACGATCGCCAACATGGGGCAGGCGACCCCGGCGATCGGCCTGCTGGCCCTCCTGGTGATCTGGCTCGGCACCGGCGAGAAGTCGGCCCTGATCGGCATCACGATCTACGCGATCCTGCCGGTCCTCTCGAACACGATCGCCGGTCTGAAGGCGAACGACCCGACCCTGCTGGAGGCGGCGCGCGGTATCGGCATGTCACCGCTGGGCGTGCTCACCCGTGTCGAACTGCCGCTGGCCGTACCGCTGATCCTCGCGGGCGTCCGTACGGCGCTGGTCCTGAACGTGGGCACCGCGACCCTCGCCACCTTCGGCGGAGGCGGCGGCCTCGGCGTCCTCATCACCACCGGCATCACCACCCAGCGCATGCCGGTGCTGGTCCTCGGCGCCATCCTCACGGTCGCGCTCGCGCTCCTTGTCGACTGGCTGGCGTCGCTGGCGGAACTGGTGCTGAGGCCGCGCGGGCTGGAGGTGGGGACATGAGGAGGACCCGCGCCCACGCGGCGCTGGCCGGCGTCCTCGTCCTGGCGTCCGCGTGCGGTCTGACCAGCGGTTCCCCGATGACCGACGACGTCAAGCCCGGCACGATCGGGCGGGGCGAGCCGCTCAAGGGGGCCAGCCTCACGGTGGCGTCGAAGGAGTTCACCGAGCAGCTGATCCTCGGCGCGATCATGGGCATCGCCTTCCAGGCGGCCGGCGCCCAGGTGCTCGACCGCACCGGCATCCAGGGGTCGATCGGCGCCCGCGAGGCGGTCAAGAACGGTGACGCGGACGCCATGTACGAGTACACGGGCACCGCGTGGATCACCTACCTCGGCAATAACGAGCCGATCCCGGATCCGATGAAGCAGTGGCAGGCCGTGCACGACGCCGACCCGAAGAACGGGGTCACCTGGCTGCCGCCGTCCACCTTGAACAACACCTACGCGCTCGCCATGAACCAGGCCAACTTCAAGAAGTACGGCACGAAGACGCTGTCCGACGTGGCCGCGCTGTCGAAGTCGGACCCGAGCGCGGTCACCCTGTGCGTGGAGAGCGAGTTCGCCAACCGGGCCGACGGACTGCCGGGCATGGAGAAGGCGTACGGGATGGACATCCCCGCGAAGAACATCACGCAGATGGACACCGGGATCATCTACACCCAGGTGGCGAAGGGGAGTTGCACGTACGGGGAGGTGTTCACCACCGACGGGCGCATCAAGTCGATGAACCTGGAGGTGATGCAGGACGACAAGAAGTTCTTCCCCAACTACAACGCGGCGCCGGTGATCAACTCCAAGGCCCTGAAGAAGTATCCGCAGATCGCCGAGGTCATCGAGCCGGTGACGAAGAAGCTGAACAACACGGTGGCGCAGGAGCTGAACGCCAAGGTGGACGTGCAGGGCCAGGACCCGCACGAGGTGGCACTGGACTGGATGACGTCGGAGGGCTTCGTGACGCAGGACTGATCCGGCGTCGAGCGGTCACCCTGATGCACCCGGACTCGTCGTTGCCTGTCGCGGCACTAGCAGCTCGGGACCGAGCCCTTGCCCTTCTCCAGGGCCACCAGGGCGTTCACCGCGCCCTGAAGAGTGGTCACCGGGATCAGCCGGAGCCCCTTCGGCAGCTCCGACTTCGCGTCCGAGCACTCCGCCTTCGGAACCAGGAACACGGTGGCGCCGTCGCGGCGGGCCGCCTGGGTCTTGAGGGCCACACCACCGACCGCGCCGACCTTGCCGTCGGCGTCGATCGTCCCCGTCCCCGCGACGACCCGGCCGCCCGTGAGGTCGCCTCCGCTGCCGTCGCCGTCCAGTTTGTCGACGATGCCGAGCGAGAAGAGCAGTCCCGCGCTCGGTCCACCGACGTCGGCGAGCTTGAGCGTGACCTTGACGTCGCCCTTCTCGTGCAGATAGCCGAGTGCCGCCTCGGTGGCGGTGTCCTGGGACTTCTTCATCTCGTTCGCGTTGTGCTGCTCGATCTCCTTGACGCTGCCGCCGCTCGGGTAGACCGAGTCGCGGGGCATCACGGCCTTGTCCGTGGCGAACCAGCCCTGGAGCACGTCACCGAGGGAGACGTCCGCGTCCGGGCCGGTGGCCTCGATCGTCGTCATCCGCAGCTGGCCGCTGGTGTCCCGGGTGGGCGCACCCGTGATCGTGATCACCGGGTCGCCCTTGTTCTCGCCGAGGACGTTCGCCGTCAGGCCGGGCTGCGCCAGGGAGAACGGCAGCGGCGCGAACGCCGCCGTGGCCAGCAGAGCCACGACGGGGAGGGCGCAGACAGCGACGGCCTTGGGGCGCGTGAGGCGAGAGAGCACGGGTTCAATCTAACGTCACCGCCGGTCGAGCCGACCGGGCGCCTCGGTCAGCGCAGGGCGTCCGCGACCTCTCGGGCCGCGTCGACCACGCGTGGTCCGACCCGCTCGGGCACGGCGTCCGCCAGCATGACCACGCCCACGCTGCCCTCGACCCCCGTCACCCCGATCAGCGGCGCCGCCGCCCCGCTCGCGCCCGCCTCCAGTTCCCCGTGGGTGAGCGTGTACCCGGGCTCCCCCACCCGCGCCTGCCGGGCGGCGAGGATCGCGCGGCCCGCGGCCCCCCGGTCCAGGGGATGCCGGAAACCGGCGCGGTAGGCCACGTGATAGTCCGTCCACGTCGGCTCGACGACGGCGACGGCGAGCGCCTCCGTCCCGTCGACCAGCGTCAGATGAGCCGTCGCCCCTATGTCCTCGGCCAGCGCTCGCAGCGCGGGCAGCGCGGCCTCCCGTACCAGCGGATGCACTTGGCTGCCCAGGCGCAGCACGCCGAGCCCGACCCGGGCACGGCCGCCCAGATCGCGGCGTACGAGGGCGTGCTGCTCCAGCGTCGCGAGCAACCGGTACACCACCGTGCGATTGACGCCCAGCTTGTTCGAAAGCTCGGTGACGGTCAGCCCGTGATCCGTGTCGGCGAGCAACTTGAGGACGCGCAGTCCCCGGTCGAGCGTCTGAGAGGTCTCCGCGGTCACGACGCCCACTCCTTAGTGGTGAGGTCGACGGCCCTCTCTCGGCGGATGCGCCACCGAGTCCCGTCGGCGACGCGCCTCAGAGGCCGCCGGTCGGCCGGCAACCCGGGCTCTTCCCGGGTGCAGTCGCTTCACGGCTGCGCTCCGCGGCGGCGCTGCCACGGGGCGTGTGCGTAGCGGGACAGTAGCGAGCCGGTCCCGCTCAGCGGAAGCCTCCGTCCAGAATCCGGGCACGAGCTGGTACAGAGTGATTCCGTTTGTCCCAGAACGTGGGGCGCGCGCCACGCGGCGTACACCGCCCGTGCACGCAGCGCACAAGCCTCGGCGCGCGCCTCCCCTGAGGGAGCGCGCCCCCTCGATACGGGTCCGGCACCCCGTGCCACGGGTTCCGGATACCACCGGCTCCGGAGGTAACCGGTTCGCCATGTCACCCCGCCGGGTGGTCTCCCCGGCCCACGGCCCGGTCGTCCCGGAGACGGCCGCCTCCCCGGAGCCACCTCATCCGGCAGAAGCTCCGCCCGGACGTCACCGCATCCGGGTGGCCCACTCCTGGACCTTGGCGATCCGCTGACGGAGCTGTCCCGCCGTGGCCTCCGCGCTCGGCGGGCCGCCGCAGACGCGTCGCAGCTCGGTGTGGATCACGCCGTGCGGCTTGCCGCTCTGGTGGACGTACGCGCCGACCATGGTGTTGAGCTGCTTGCGCAGTTCCAGCATCTCCTTGTGGGAGACGACGGGGCGGCGCTCGGCGGGGAGCTCCAGGAGGTCCGCCTCCTCGTCCGGCTTCTTGCGGCTGTGCGCGATCTGCCGGGCCTGCCGCTTCTGGAGCAGCAACTGCACCTGGTCGGGTTCGAGGAGCCCTGGGATACCGAGGTAGTCCTGCTCCTCCGCGCTCCCCGGGTGGGCCTGCATGCCGAACTCGGCGCCGTCGTAGAGGACCCGGTCGAAGACGGCCTCGGACTCCAGCGCCTCGAAGGAGAACTGCTCCTGCTCGCCGGTGTCCTCGTCCTGCTCCTTGTTCGCCTCCTCCATCTCCTGCTCGGACTCGGCGTACGGGTCCTCCTCGCCCTCCTTCTTGGGCTTGTCGAGGGCGTGGTCGCGCTCGACCTCCATCTCGTTGGCGAAGGTGAGGAGGTCGGGGACGGTCGGCAGGAACACGGACGCGGTCTCGCCGCGCCTGCGGGACCGCACGAAACGGCCGACGGCCTGCGCGAAGAAGAGGGGTGTCGAGATGGTGGTGGCGTACACGCCGACGGCCAGGCGCGGCACGTCGACGCCCTCGGACACCATGCGCACGGCGACCATCCACCGGGCGTCACCGTGGCTGAACTCGTCGATGCGGTTCGAGGCTCCGGAGTCGTCGGACAGGACGACGGTCGCCTTGGTGCCGGTGATCTCGCGGATCAGCTTGGCGTAGGCGCGGGCCGAGTCCTGGTCGGAGGCGATGACGAGGGCCCCGGCGTCCGGGATGCCCTTGCGCACCTCGGTGAGCCGCTGGTCGGCGGCGCGCAGCACGCTCGGCATCCACTCGCCGCGCGGGTCGAGCGCGGTGCGCCAGGCCTGGCTGATGGCGTCCTTGGTCATCGGCTCGCCGAGCCGGGCGGCGATCTCGTCGCCCGCCTTGGTGCGCCAGCGCATGTTGCCGCTGTAGGAGAGGAAGATGACGGGCCGCACGACGCCGTCGCCGAGGGCGGACCCGTAGCCGTACGTGTAGTCGGCGGAGGACCGCCGGATGCCGTCCCTCCCCTCCTCGTACGTGACGAAGGGGATGGGGTTGGTGTCGGAGCGGAACGGCGTACCGGTGAGCGCGAGCCGGCGGGTGGCGGGCTCGAACGCCTCCAGACAGGCCTCGCCCCACGACTTGCTGTCACCGGCGTGGTGGATCTCGTCGAGGATGACGAGGGTCTTGCGCTGCTCGCAGCGGTTGCGGTGCAGCATCGGCCGCACACCGACACCGGCGTACGTCACGGCGACGCCCTGGTACTCCTTGCTGAGCGGCCCTGCGCTGTACTCGGGATCGAGCTTGATCCCTATCCGCGCGGCCGCCTCGGCCCACTGCTTCTTCAGGTGCTCGGTCGGCGCGACCACGGTCACCTGCTGCACGACGTGGTGGTGCAGCAGCCAGGACGCGAGTGTCAGCGCGAACGTCGTCTTGCCGGCGCCGGGGGTGGCGACGGCCAGGAAGTCGCGCGGCTGCTCCTGGATGTACCTCTCCATCGCCCCCTGCTGCCAGGCGCGCAGCTTGTTGGCGGTGCCCCAGGGGGCGCGGCCGGGGAAGGCGGGCGAGAGGTGATGCGAGTGCGAGGAGGCGCTGGCGGCGGTGGTAGTCACGGTCTCCGGTCTGGGTGTCGAATGGGAGCGTCCGGGTCCACGCGCGACGCGTCAGCGGTGACGGGTGGGCGGCTCGGCTACGTATGACAACCGGGCCACCCTACCGGCGCCCGGCTCGTCCCGAGGTGCGGACGAGGCCGGGTCACCGGCGGATGGGATTGAGGTCACATCGCCTCGTGCGGCACCTCGGACGCGAGGCGGTCAGCCCGAGCGGCGCACGGTGATCCGCGTCCGATCACCGCGTGCCGGCCCGGCCAGGTCCAGGATCTCGGGGTCGAAGCCGTACGGCCTACCGCTCCCGCAACCGTGTCGTCACCCACGCCCCCACCAGCGCCACGGCGGCCATCGGCAGGAACACCGCGGCGAAGGCGGCCGGGTGGGAGCTGTGGGCGCCGGAGGCCGTGTCGGTGGCCGCGTGGGCCACCGCGCCGCCGCCCAGGGCCGCGAAGGCGGCTCCGCCCACGGCGAGCAGCAGCACGTTCGACAGGGCGTCGGAGATCTGGAGGGCGGCCGAGTTGCTGCCGGCCTCCTCGGGGGCCGAGAGATGGAGCAGCAGCACGCTGGTCGAGGCGATCACCAGGCCCATCCCGAAGCAGCCGAACCCCCAGGCGACGGCGACGGTCCACACCGGCACGGCGGGGATCAGCACGCTCGGCGCGGTCGCGACGGCCGCCGCCACCAGCAGCATGCCGACGAACATCAGACGGTCCCGGTACGGCTCCACACGCGGCCGTGCCTGCACCCAGGAGCCCAGCGCCCAGGTGCCGCCGCCGGCCGCGAGGGAGAGTCCGGCGAGCGTCGGCGACAGCCCCCGCTGGGTGACGAGCATCAGCGGCACGAAGGACTCGGCGGAGATGAAGGCGCCCGCGGCGACCCCGCGCAGCAGCACGACGGACGGCAGCCCGCGCGCCGCACGCCATGTGCCGAGCGGCAGCAGTCCGCGCACGGCCGGGACGAGCAGCGCGGCACCGGCCGCGGCGGGCACGAGGGAGAGCGGGCGCAGATCCTGGGCGGCGTACTGGAGCAGCCCCGCGCCCAGCGCGATCCCGAACGCCAGCCGGATGCGCCGCCGGTCCAGCGGCGCGCGGTCGCCCGCCCCCGCGGGTCCCGACGCCCGCCGCCGTATCTGGGGCAGCGCGAGCGCGAGCGGAACGCCGACCAGCGCCGGAATCCCGATGAACACCCAGCGCCAGCCGAGGTGCTCGGTGATCGCACCCGCCGCGAGGGGTCCGACCACGGACGGCACGACCCAGGCCGCCGCGAAGGCGGCCATGATCGCGGGCCGCAGCCGCTCCGGATAGGCCCGCCCGACGACGACGTACAACGCGACGATGACGAGCCCGCCGCCGAGTCCTTGGACGGCCCGCCCGAGGATGAACACCCACATGCCGCCGGCCGTCCCGGACAGCAGCAGCCCCGCCGCGAACGCGCCGATGCCCGAGGCCAGCGACGCCAGCGGCCCGTCGCGGTCGGACCACTGCCCGGCGAGGACCATTCCGAACAGGCTCGTCGTGAAGTACCCGGAGAACGCGAACGCGTACAGGGCGACCCCGTCGAGCTCCCGCGCGGCGACGGGCATCGCGGTGCCGACGGCGGTCGCCTCGAACGCGATCACCAGCACCACGGACACGATGCCGATGCTGAGCGCCCGGTACGGCCGGCTCAGCACCCCGCCCTCCCGCTCGGACAAGGCCGGCGCGACGTCGCGCGCTTCCACTGCTGTCATGGCCGCCAGCGTAAGGTGCGCAGCCCGCACTGGCTCCTGTCCGAAGACGGTGATCAACCGGTCCTTTGGTCGTACGACCACTCCCCCGGACACCCCGGCACGACCCCGCTCCGAACCGGCCGCCCGCCGATCATGAACGGCGTGTGGCAGTCGCGTTGCGGCGGCGCCGGAACCCTTGAGCCCGCCCCCGAACCCCCCTACGGTCGACCCATCAGGTTCGGAACGAGTGAGCCGTGCCGCACCTGAGAACGGCCGTGTGCCCGAGTGGTTCAGGGGCTCGCCTGCAAAGCGAGTTACGCGGGTTCAATTCCCGCCACGGCCTCCAGCGCCTTGACCAGGCGAAACGAAAGGGCGGCACCCCGGAAGGGGTACCGCCCTTTTGGCCGTCCGTCTCAGTTCCCGTCTCAGTCGGCCGGACGATCACGCCGACCACACGGGAAGTCCACCAGGGGCCGACTGTCTCGCCGACCGCATTCGTGGGAACATGCGCTGACCGGCAGGTGAAGTCGCACGATCCGGGGGGATCATGGACGTGCCATTGTCCGCCATCATCAGTTCCGGGGTCGGGGGCACAGCGGTCGCGCTCATTACCTACCTGACGACGCGACCACGAATGCGGGCGGAAGCGCGCAAGCTCGACGCGGAGACAGAGCGCACCAGAGCCGAGACGACGAAACTACTCGCCGAGTCCACCACACAACCGGCCCCGGAGTTCGATTCAGCTGAGCTACCCAAAGGCTGGGGCATCACCGGCGGTCGGCCCGAGGACTACATCTTCGGCCTCGATAGCCAGGTTCATCAGTCAGGAACCGCAAGCGCGTTCATCCGGGCGCGGCCAAGCCCGAGGGATTTCGGCAGCCTGATTCAGAAGTTCGGTGCTGCTGACTACACGGAGAAGCGGGTCAGGCTCTCAGCTGTGATGCGCGCGAAAGATGTGATCTACGGGGCGGCAATTTGGCTGCGCGTCGACGCCCAGGGGAATTCCATCGCTTTCGAGAACACAGATTCAGAAAGCCGGAGACTGAGTGGAACGAGTGGGTGGGTACAGAGAGAAATTGTCCTCGATGTCCCTCCAGAAGGCACGACAATTGTCTTCGGTGCGTTTCTGAGTGGCAGTGGATGTGTCTGGATTGACTCCTTCACACTTGAGATCGTCAGCGACAACGTCCCTCTCACCGAGCTGACAGAGGAACGTCAGACTCAACCAGTGAATCTTGATTTCACACAGGGCTTCAACTGATCTGGCAGGCAAACGAAAAGACAGCACCCCGGGGGGTGCTGTCTTCTGGTCGTCCATCTCAGTTGGCCGATGGGAGCGCATCAGCCGCACCGTCGTCTCCATCGTCCGGCCGGTCTGCCTGAGGCTTCCAGATCAGACCGTCCACCTGCCTTGCGATGTCCGACCGGACAGCATCCACCATGTGCTGATAGCGGGCGGCCATGGCCGTAGTCGACCAGCCCATGAGACCCATGACAGCCCGCTCCGGCACACCAAGGATGAGAAGGACCGTAGCGGCCGTATGACGCGCGTCATGCAAACGCCCGTCACGAACTTTCGCCTCTGCCAAAAGAGCCTTCCACTCAGCCCAGTCACGTCGATGGGACGGGCTACGGCCATGCTCATCCGGAAAGGCCAAGCCGTTGTCCTCCCAGCGCTTACCCGCTCCCGATTGTTCTGCGCCCTGCGCCTTGATGTGCGCACGGAGTAGGTCAACGAGCTGTTCGGGGAGACCGACCGCGCGGCGGCCGGCGCGTGACTTGGTGGTGGATGACTCGGGATTGGTTCGCCGCCTCTGCGGGCAGTAGCCAGCGGCCTTGCGTCCGCAGGGTTCTGCGCATCCGTGGGCGTACTGCGGCCGGTGGCGGCTGCGGCGAACGACGAGGAACCCACCCTCCAGGTCTACGTCCTCCCACTTCAGCCCCAGTACCTCTCCTTGGCGCAATCCGAGGGCGAGTGCGACTGCCCAACGTGCGGAGTTGCGATGCTGGTCAGCAGCCTTCAGCAATCGCTGTACCTCTTGGACGCTGTAAGGCTCCACCTCGTACTCCCCCACCTTCGGGGCCTTGGCCAACAGAACGGGGTTCTTGCCTAGATGCCCGCGCCGTACAGCCTCATTGAGGGCGGCACGAAAGGTCCGATGCACATGGTGAGCAGTCGCGGGCTTGCTGCCGTTGGCCTGCATCTTGGCGTAGAGCGCCTCAATGTGCTCAGGCTTGAGCTTGTCGAGACGGTGAGCCCCTAAACCGGGGATCAGATGCTTCCGTACGGCGACCCCGTATCCGACCATCGTGTTGTCGTTGACCGCGAGGGGCGCGACGCTTTCGATCCAGTGAGTCAGCCACGCCTTGACCGTCCACGCCTTGCCAGGCTTCCGCACGGTCTTGGCATCCCGCTCCTTCTCCAACTCGCGTACGGCGAGCGTCACCTCGGCGCGGGTCTTTCGCTCGACGTGGCGGCGGTCGGGGGTGCCGTCGTCGCGGATACCGACAGTGACGCGGCCGTGCCACTTGCCGTCCTTTCCCTCGTAGATGGACGAGCGGCCGTTGGGCTGTCGGGTGCGCTTGTTCTTCTCTTCTGCCATGAGTGCTCCTCAGGCCGCCGTGGCGGTGGTGATGGTGGTGGGTTGCTGCCGCTTGCGCCGGCGGGTGACGAACTCGGGCACGGCGTCGACCGGCACCCTGCGGAGGTGGCCGACGGTGATGGATTCCAGCTCTCCCGAGCTGATGAGCCGGTAGCAGACGGTGCGGCCGATTCGGAGGCGGCGGGCGGCCTCCTCCACGGTGAGCAGTACGAGGGTGTTGTCGAACGCGTCGACGGGGGCCGTGTCCATGCGGAGATCTCCCTGGGACCGAAGGAGTGGGCTTGGGGGCCGTGCAGGGGTAGCGGCTGTGCATGTCTGTCCGAGGTTCGGATTTCTGCGTCACCGCGTCATCTGCGTCACTTGAGGCTCTGACCTGCGGTTTTGGGTGACGCTGCGGATCGGGGCTGCGTCACCCGTGCGTCATCGGCTGCGTCATCGGGTGACGCAGGTGACGCAGGTGACGCAGGATGACGCAGAGCCGGCCGTCTGCGTCACCGCTGTCGACGCAGGTCAGCGACCGTTTTCCGGCCCGGGTGACGCAGGTGACGCAGCGTCGTCCTACTTAGGACAAAGAAGGGGCTGCCTGTAGTACTTGGGTGCGCCTTACAGAGC
>NZ_JBHWVI010000083.1:0-32814 GCF_042737005.1 Streptomyces sp. NPDC060027 | reverse complement strand
GACTCCTCCGGACGGCACGACGCCCTGTGCGGCACCTCCACGCTCGTACGCAACACCGAGCGGTACGGGGACGGAACTCCGCAGTCCGCGTCCCCGGCCGGACGCGAGCTGTTCAAACTGGCCGCCGCCAAGAACGGGCTCGCGCCCCGCGATCTGCCGCCCTCGCTCTCCTTCTTCCAGGGCGTGGAGATACGCGACGACGGCTCACTGGACTTCACCGGCTCGTCCGGCCCCGGCGGCAGCGTCACCCTCCGCGCCGAGCAGGACCTCACCGTGCTGATCGCGAACGTGCCGCACCCGGCCGATCCGCGCCCGGACTACACGAGCACCCCCCTGGAGGTGCTGGCCTGGCGTGCGCGGGCCACCGCGGCGGGCGACCCGCTGTGGGAGGCCACCCCCGAAGGCCGCCGCGCCTTCCTCAACACCGCCGAATTCCTTGCCACGAGGGGGCTCGCATGACCCACGTCACCGTCCCGGCCCGCGCCGCCTGGTCCGCGGTCGTCCGCGCCGGTGAGACGCTCACCGTCACCGATCTGCACGGCAACCAGGCCGTCGACTTCCTGGTGTACGCCGCCGAGGACACCGCCGTCCGCTACAGCGCGCCCGACACGATCCAGGCGCAGGGGAACATCTTCCTGACGACGGGCAGTGTGCTGATGTCGAACGAGCACACCCCGCTGATGACCGTCGTCGAGGACGAGGTCGGCCGGCACGACACGGTCGGCGGCGCCTGCTCCAAGGAGTCCAACACCCTGCGCTACGGGTACCACACCTGGTCCCAGCACGCCTGCGTGGACAACTTCCTCGCGGAGGGCGCCCGTCACGGCCTCGGCAAGCGCGACCTCGTCTCCAACATCAACTGGTACATGAACGTGCCGGTCGAGAAGGACGGCACCCTCGGCATCGTCGACGGGATCTCCGCACCGGGGCTCAGGCTGACCCTGCGCGCCGAGCGCGATGTGATCGTGCTGGTCTCCAACTGCCCCCAGATCAACAACCCGTGCAACGGCTTCGAACCGACGGCGGTCGCGATCACGATCGGGGCGTCCGCATGACCTTCGACACCCTGCTGATCGCCAACCGCGGCGAGATCGCCGTCCGGATCATCCGCAGCGCCCGCGAACTCGGCCTGCGCACGGTCGCCGTGTACTCCGACGCCGACCGCTCGGCACCCCACGTCCGGCTCGCCGACGAGGCCGTACGCCTCGGCCCGGCCCCCGCCAAGGAGTCCTACCTCGACGGCGACCTGGTCCTGAAGGCCGCCAAGGACACCGGGGCCGGGGCGATCCACCCCGGCTACGGCTTCCTGTCCGAGGACGCGGCGTTCGCGCGGCGCTGCGAGGACGCCGGGATCGTGTTCGTCGGGCCGACCCCGGAGCAGCTGGAACTGTTCGGCGCCAAGCACACGGCGCGGGCCGCTGCCGAGGCCGCGGGGGTGCCGCTGGCACCGGGAACGGGACTGCTCTCCGGCCTTCCCGAGGCACTGGAGGCGGCCGGCCGCATCGGCTATCCCGTCATGCTCAAGGCCACCGGCGGGGGCGGCGGCATCGGCATGTCGGCATGTCGATCCGCCGATGAACTGACCGAGGCCTGGGACCGGGTGCAGCGCGTCGCGGCGGCCTCCTTCTCCTCGGCCGGGGTCTTCCTCGAGCGTCTGGTCGAGCACGCCCGCCATGTCGAGGTGCAGGTCTTCGGCGACGGCCGGGGCCGCGTCGTCACCTTCGGCGACCGCGACTGCTCGCTCCAGCGCCGCAACCAGAAGGTCCTGGAGGAGGCCCCCGCTCCGGGCCTGCCCTCCCCCGTGCGCGACCGACTCGCCGCCGCCGCCCGCGAGTTGTGCGCTTCAGTCGACTACCGATCGGCCGGGACCGTCGAGTTCGTGTACGACGCCGCCCGCGAGGAGGCGTATTTCCTGGAGGTCAACACCCGTCTCCAGGTGGAACATCCGGTCACCGAGGAGATCTACGGCGTCGACCTGGTCGCCTGGATGCTCCGCCTGGCCAGGGGTGAGTCCGAGGTCGTACGTGACCCCGGGGCGCCCCGCGGTCACGCCGTCGAGGCCCGGGTGTACGCCGAGGACCCCTCGCGCGAACACCGCCCGAGCGCGGGCCTGTTGACCCGGGTCGAGTTCCCCGGCGGCGTCCGCGTGGACGGCTGGGTCGAGACGGGCACCGAGGTGACCACGTCGTACGACCCGATGCTCGCGAAGATCATCGCGTACGGCCCGGACCGGGCGCACGCCCTGGAGCGGCTCGACGAGGCGCTGGCCAGGACCCGGGTGGACGGCATCGAGACCAATCTCGGGCTGGTGCGGGCCGCGCTCGCCGAACCGTCCTTCCGGCGGGCGGAGCACTCGACGGCCACCCTCGCCGGTGTCGGCGATCCCACACCGCGCGTCGAGGTCGTGTCCGGCGGCACGCTCACCACGGTGCAGGACTGGCCCGGCCGCACCGGCTACTGGCAGGTCGGGGTCCCGCCGTGCGGCCCGATGGACGACCTCTCCTTCCGGCTCGGCAACCGGTCGCTCGGCAACACCGAGGGCGCCCCCGGGCTCGAATGCACCTTGCAGGGCCCGACGTTGCGGTTCACGCACGCCACGACGGTCTGCGTCACCGGGGCCCCCGCACCGGTCACGGTGGACGGCGCCGCCGTCGCCCAGTGGGAGCCGGTGACCGTGCCGGCCGGGGCGGTGCTGGAGGTCGGCGCGCCCACCGGGCACGGCCTGCGCACCTATGTCCTGTTCGCGGGCGGCGGCCTGGACGTGCCAGCGTTCCTCGGCAGCGCCGCCACCTTCACGCTCGGCCGGTTCGGCGGCCACGGGGGCCGGACCCTGCGGACCGGAGACGTGCTGCACGGCGGTGCGGTCACGGCGCTCGGGGCACCCGTGCCGTCCGGCGACCGTCCCGGCCTCACGGCCGAGTGGCGGGTCGGCGTTCTCGAAGGACCGCACGCCGCACCGGAGTTCTTCACCGAGGACGACATCCACGACTTCTACGCGGCGGACTGGAAGGTCCACTTCAACTCGGCCCGCACCGGCGTCCGGCTCATCGGCCCGAAGCCGCGCTGGGCCCGCACGGACGGTGGCGAGGCGGGCCTGCACCCGTCCAACATCCACGACACGCCCTACTCGGTCGGGGCCGTCGACTACACCGGCGACATGCCGGTGCTGCTCGGCCCGGACGGCCCCTCGCTCGGCGGCTTCGTCTGTCCGGCGACCGTCGTCAGCACGGAGCGCTGGAAGCTCGGCCAGTTCCGCCCCGGCGACACCGTGCGCTTCGCGCCGCTCGCCGAGGACGGATCGGCGCGGCCCGCGATCGTCGACGGCGGGGTGCTCGCCCGGGACGGCGATGTGACGTACCGCCGCAGCGGCGACGACAACCTGCTGGTCGAGTTCGGGCCCATGCAATTGGACCTGGCCCTGCGCATGCGCGTCCACGCGCTGATGGAGGCGGTGACGGAGGCCGCTCTCGACGGCGTCACGGATCTGACCCCGGGCATCCGCTCGCTGCAGATCCGGACGGACCCACGCCGTCTGTCCCCACGCGAACTCCTGGACACCGTACGGCGGACGGTCCGCGCCCTCCCCCAGAGCGACCAGCTCGTCGTCCCCTCCCGCACCGTCCATCTCCCGCTGTCCTGGGACGACCCGGCCACCCGCGAGGCGATCGCCCGCTACATGGCCGGTGTCCGCGACGACGCGCCCTGGTGCCCGTGGAACATCGAGTTCATCCGCCGCGTGAACGGCCTGGACTCGGTGGACGACGTGTACCGCACGGTCTTCGACGCCGAGTACCTCGTCCTCGGCCTGGGCGACGTGTACCTGGGCGCCCCGGTCGCCACCCCGCTCGACCCCCGCCACCGTCTGGTCACCACGAAGTACAACCCGGCCCGCACCTGGACCGCCGAGAACTCGGTCGGCATCGGGGGCGCCTACCTCTGCGTCTACGGCATGGAGGGCCCCGGCGGCTACCAGTTCGTCGGCCGGACGACCCAGGTGTGGTCGGGCTGGCAGCAGCGCGGCGCCTTCGAGCCGGGCTCGCCCTGGCTGCTGCGCTTCTTCGACCGGATCAAGTGGTACCCGGTGGAGGCGGACGAACTCCTGGAGCTGCGGGCCGACATCATCTCCGGCCGCTTCGTGCCGCGCGTCGAGGAGGGCACCTTCTCGCTCGCCGCGTACGAGACCTTCCTCGCCGAGAACGCCGAGTCGATCGCGGAGTTCCGGGCCCGGCAGGGCGGCGCGTTCTCCGCCGAACGGGACGCCTGGGAGGCGGCGGGCGAGTTCACCCGCGCGGAGGCGGCTGCGGCCCCACCGGCCCCGGCCGCCGAGGTGAGCGTCCCGGCGGGCGGCCGGCTGATCGAGGCCGAGTTCGCCGCGTCGGTGTGGCAGCTGAACGTGGAGCAGGGTGAGACGGTGACGGCGGGGCAACCGTTGCTCGCCCTGGAGGCGATGAAGATGGAATCGCGCGTCCCCGCCCCGATCGACGGCGTGGTCCGGCAGATCCTCGCCCAACCGGGCGACCAGGTGGAGGCGGGCACGGCGCTGGTGGTCCTGGCACCCCTGGAACCCTAGGCACCGCCCCCGGAACCACAGACACCGTCCCCCGAACCGTCGGCACCGTCCCCCGAACCGTCGGCACCGTCCCCCGAACCGTCGGCACCGTCCCCCGAACCGTCGGCACCGTCCCCGGACCGCAGGCACCGTCCCCGGAACCGTCGGCACCCGCACCCGCCGCACCCGCCGTCGTCGCAGCGCCCCGCGGCCGCCCGCAGCCGCCCACTCGCACCCGCACCCGCACCCGCACCCGCACCCGCACCCGAGGGAACCACCCCAGCACAAGGAGTTCCGATGTCCGCCCTCACCCGAGTCCGCATGGCGTACGCCCGCATCGAGGCCGCGGACCGCCCCGAGATCTGGATCGACCTGCGCCCCCGGGCGGAGGTCGAGCAGGAGGCCCGGGCCGTGGACGCCCGTGTCGCCGCCGGCGAGCGCCTCCCGCTCGCCGGCACGCTCTTCGCCGCGAAGGGCAACATCGATGTGGCGGGCCTGCCCACCACCGCCGGCTGCCCGGCCTACGCGTACGCCCCGGAGGCCGACGCCCCCGCGGTCGCCCGCCTCCGCGCGGCCGGATCCATCGTCCTCGGCACCACGAACCTCGACCAGTTCGCCACCGGCCTGGTCGGCACCCGCTCTCCCCACGGCGCCGTCCGGGGCGCCCTGGACCCGGAAAGGATCAGCGGCGGCTCCAGCTCGGGATCCGCCGTGGCGGTGGCCCTCGGCATCGTCGACCTCGCCCTCGGCACGGACACCGCCGGCTCCGGCCGCGTCCCCGCCGCGTTCAACGGCATCGTCGGTCTCAAGCCGACCCGCGGTCTGGTGCCCACGACCGGTGTCGTCCCGGCCTGCGCCTCCCTCGACTGCGTGACCGTGTTCGCCCGCACGCTCCCGGAGGCCGAACAGGCCCTCGCCCACCTGGCCTCCCCCTCCGGACGCGAGCTGCCCCTCGCCCGGCGCGCGCCGGGGCCCTGGCGCGTCGCCGTCCCGCCGACGGCACAGCTCGGCGAACTGGACGAAGGCTGGGCCGAGGCCTACGAGGCTGCCGTGCACCGGCTCGTGGCGGCCGGGGCCGAGGTGCGTACCCTCGACCTCGCCCCGTTCACCGAGGCCGCCGCCATGCTCTACGAGGGCGCCTTCGTCGCCGAGCGCTACACGGCGGTGGGGAGCTTTGTCGACAAGCTGATCTCCGAGGGGGGTACCGGTCTCGACCCGACCGTCGCGGGGATCATCACCCGAGCCCGGGACATCCCGGCCCACCAGCTCTACGCCGACCAGGAACGGCTGGCTTCGCTGCGCACCCGGGCGCTCGCCGAACTGGCCGACGCGGACGCGCTGCTGCTGCCCACCGCGCCCGGCCATCCCACGCTCGCCGAGGTCGCCGCCGACCCGCTGGGCGCCAACGCCCGCCTGGGCCGCTTCACCAACTCCACGAACCTCTTCGACCTGGCGGCCGTCGCCGTCCCGGCCGGACGGACCCCCGCCGGACTCCCCTTCGGCGTGATGCTGATCGGCCCGGCGTTCACCGACGAGCGGCTGGCGCGGATCGCCCGCTCACTGGAGCCGGGGACGAGCCTCGCCGTGGTCGGGGCGCATCTGTCCGGCCAGCCGCTCAACCCGCAGTTGCTGTCCCTGGGCGCGCGCCTGGACCGTACGACCACGACCGCCGCCGTCTACCGCCTGCACGCCCTGGACACCACCCCGCCGAAACCGGGCCTCGTCCATGTCGGAGCGGGCGGCGGCGCCGTCGAGGCCGAGGTGTGGAGCCTCCCGGCGGACGGCCTCGGACGCCTGCTGGCGGCGCTCCCCCGTCCGATGACGCTGGGCAGCGTCGAACTGGCCGACGGCAGCCGCGTCCCCGGATTCCTCTGCGAACCCGGCGCGCTGGACGGGGCGCCCGACATCACGGAGTACGGCGGCTGGCGCGCGTACGTGAGCCGCCACCCGGACCACTGACCCACCCGGACCGCCGACGGCACCCCCGGAACGGCCGCGGACCGCTGCCCGCACCGCAGAAAACGGGCGCGGAGCCGTCGACCGCACCCCGCGGAAGCAGGCGCGGGCCACGCGATGCGCCCCGCCGGACACCGGCGCGGGGCCATCGACCGCATCCCGGCGGAACGATCGCCGAGCCGCCAGTCGCGCCCCGCCCGAACACGCGCGGCCGGTGGGGCGCCGCCTCCCGGACGGGAGGACGGCACGCCACCGGCCGCATCGATTCGACTCACCGGCGGCAGGGCCGCCGCCGCTCGTCAGCCCACCGACGAGTACGCCACCACTCCGCGGAGCAGGGCGTCGACCGCCTTGCGCGCGTTCTTCGCGACCGTCGACCTCTCGCCGCCCGAGACGGGCGCGGCCGCCGCGATCTGGCCGAGGACGTCGATGACCTGCTTGCACCAGCGCACGAAGTCACCGGCGGGCATCTCGGCCTCGCGCAGCACCTCGTCGAGGCCCTTGCCGGACGCCCACTCGTGAGCGGCCCAGGCGAAGCCGAGGTCCGGCTCGCGCTGGCCGACCCCCTCGGTCTGGCTGATCCCGAAGTCCTCCTCCAGCGCGTCGAGACGGCCCCAGATGCGGACCATCTCGCCGAGCGCGGCCTTGGCCTTGCCGGACGGCACCTTCGGCGCCATGGCGTCGTCGGCGGCCCGGGACTCGTACACCAACGCCGAGACGCAGGCGGCGAGTTCGGCGGGGTCCAGCCCGTCCCAGACGCCGGCGCGCAGGCATTCGCTGGCCAGCAGGTCGAGTTCGCCGTACAGCCGGGCGAGTCGCTTGCCGTGCTCGGTGACCTCGTCGCCGCGCAGATAGTCCAGCTCGGTGAGCAGGGCGACGATCCGGTCGAAGGTGCGGGCGATGGTGTTCGTCCGGCCCTCTATACGGCGCTCCAGCTGCGAGGTGTCACGCTGCAGGCGGTGGTAGCGCTCGGCCCAACGGGCGTGGTCCTCGCGGTCGTTGCACCCATGGCAGGGGTGCGCGCGGATCGCCGTGCGCAGCCGGGCGATCTCACGGTCGTCGGCGGCCTCGGAGCGCTTCCTGCGGTGCCGGTCCGGGACGATGTGCCCGGCCTTGGTCCGCAGGGCGGACGCCAGGTCGCGCCGGGACTGCGGCGAGCGCGGGTTGAAGGACTTGGGGATCCGCATCCGGTCGAGCGCCTCGACCGGCACCGGGAAGTCCATCGAGGCCAGCCGCTTCACCTGGCGCTCGGCCGTGAGCACCAGCGGGCGCGGGCCGTCGTGCTGCTCGAAGCCCCGGTGGCCGTTCGACCTGCCCGCGGGCAGCCCGGGGTCCAGCACCAGCGCCAGCCCCGCGTACTTGCCGGTCGGCACATGGATCACGTCGCCCGGCTTCAGCCTCTCCAGGGCGACGGCCGCTTCGGCCCGGCGCTGCGACATGCCCTGCCGGGCCAGCTCGGTCTCACGGTCCTTGAGTTCGCGGCGCAGCGCCATGTACGCGTCGAAGTCCCCGAGGTGGCAGGTCATGGACTCCTTGTATCCCTCGAGGCCTTCCTCGTTGCGCTGCACCTGCCGGGAGATCCCGACGACCGACTTGTCGGCCTGGAACTGCGCGAAGGACGTCTCCAGAAGCTCGCGCGAGCGGTGCCGCCCGAACTGCTCGACCAGGTTCACGGCCATGTTGTACGACGGCTTGAAGCTGGAGCGCAGCGGATAGGTGCGCGTGCCCGCGAGTCCCGCCAGGTGTTCGGGGCTGAAGCCGCGCTGCCACAGCACGACCGCGTGGCCCTCGACGTCGATGCCACGGCGGCCGGCGCGGCCGGTGAGCTGGGTGTACTCACCGGGGGTGATGTCGGCGTGCTGCTCGCCGTTCCACTTGACGAGCTTCTCCAACACCACCGACCGGGCAGGCATGTTGATGCCCAGCGCGAGGGTCTCGGTGGCGAAGACGGCCTTGACGAGACCGCGGACGAACAGCTCCTCGACGACCTCCTTGAACGTGGGCAGCATCCCCGCGTGGTGGGCCGCGATACCCCGCTCCAGACCCTCCAGCCATTCGAAGTAGCCGAGGACGTGCAGGTCCTCGTCCGGGATGGAGGCGGTGCGCTCCTCGACGAGTTCACGCACTCGGGCGCGCGCCGCGTCGTCGTTCAGCCGCAGGCCGGCGTACAGGCACTGCTGCACGGCGGCCTCGCAGGCCGCGCGGCTGAAGATGAACGTGATGGCGGGCAGCAGTCCTTCGTTGTCGAGCCGCTCGATGACCTCGGGACGGCCGGGCGTCCAGATGCGCGAGCGCTGTCTGCGCTCACGCTCCCGGTCGGCCTCGCGCATCGCGCGGCCCCGTTTGCGGTCCTGGTACGACGGGCGGCTGGCCTCCATGCGCGCCATGCGCGTGAGGTCGGGGTTGACGGCCTTCCGCTGGCCCTCGCCCTCCTCGAAGAGGTCGTACATCCGCCGTCCGGCCAGCACGTGCTGGAACAGCGGGACGGGCCGGTGTTCGGAGACGATCACCTGGGTGTCGCCGCGCACGGTGTCCAGCCAGTCACCGAACTCCTCCGCGTTCGACACGGTCGCCGACAGCGACACCAGGGTCACCGACTCGGGGAGATGGATGATCACTTCCTCCCAGACGGCGCCACGGAAGCGGTCGGAGAGGTAGTGCACCTCGTCCATCACCACGTAGCCGAGTCCGAGGAGGGTCTGCGAGCCCGCGTACAGCATGTTCCGCAGCACCTCGGTGGTCATGACGACCACCGGGGCTTCGGAGTTGACGCTGTTGTCGCCGGTGAGCAGGCCGACCTTGTCCGCGCCGTAACGGCGGCACAGGTCGGAGTACTTCTGGTTGGAGAGCGCCTTGATCGGTGTCGTGTAGAAGCACTTCTTGCCCTGCTGGAGGGCGAGGTGGACGGCGAACTCGCCGACGATCGTCTTGCCCGAGCCGGTGGGCGCGGCCACCAGCACACCCTTGCCCGTCTCGAGCGCCTGGCAGGCCTCGATCTGGAAGGGGTCGAGGCCGAAGTCGTACATCTCGCGGAAGGAGGCGAGCGCGGTGGCCTGCTCGACAGCGCGCCTGCGTGCTGCCGCATACCGCTCGGCCGGTGAGAGGTCCTCTGTCATCGTGCTTTCGAGACTACCGGGAGCCACTGACATGAGGACGATCATTATCCGTATCAGATGCTGTGAAACATCGGATCCCCGCAGCTCAGGGAAGTGCGACGCGTACGGCGGCCGGTATGCACTCCGCGGTGAGCGGCAGCGGCCCGAGCGGTTCCCCGTCCGCGTAGCCGGTGATGCCCTCGGCGACGAGCTCGACACGGGCCGCCCGGTGCACGGTCACCACGGGATGATCGACGTGGGTGCCCCGGTAGACCTTCGGGAACACCTTGAGCAGGGTCGTACGACTGCAGTCGCCGACCACGGTGATGTCGAACAGCCCGTCACCGAGGACCGCGCCGGGGCAGATCCTCATGCCGCCGCCGTACGACGATCCGTTGCCGACGGCGACGAGCGTCGCCTCGATCTCCCGGGTCTCACCGTCGTCGAGCGTGATGCGGTACGCGAAGGGCCGGAAGGCGGCCAGCTCGGCGAGCATGGCGAGGTCGTACTTGAAGCGGCCGACGGGCCACCGCATCCGGTTGCCGCGGTCGTTGACCCGGGAGTCGAACCCGGAGGCGAGGACGGTGCCGAACCACGTGCCGTTCACCCGGCCCAGGTCGACATCGCCCAACCGGTCGCCCTGGAGCGCCTCGGCGATCAGGCGCCCCGATGCCTCCGGGTCGCCCACGGGCAGGCCGAGGGCACGCGCGAAGTCGTTCCCGGTGCCCACGGCGACCAGGCCGAGCGGGGTACGGGTCCCCGCGACGGCCTGCAGGGCGAGGTTCGCCATGCCGTCGCCGCCGACCGCGACCAGGGCGCCGGTGCCGTCCGCGACGGCTTCCCGCGCCCGGGTGAGGGCGTCAGCCGCGTTCTCGCCGAGGACCGTCCGGACGGAGAATCCCGCGGCCCGCAACGCGGAAGCGGCCGGCAGCGCCGCGTGGGCGCCCCGGCCGCGGCCCGCGGTGGGGTTGACGAAGAGGGTGATCTCGCTGGTCACAGGCTGACCCTACGAGGTCCCGGGCTGCGTCAGGTCACGTCGTCATAACCGTTGACCCGGTCCGAGCTCGCCTGCTCCGGGAGGGCCCCACGGGCCGACACGGACTCGGTCTCGCCGATGTCCTCGGGGGTGAGGTCGAGTTCGGAGGCCTCGTCGTCGGCCGGTCCGGCGGCCGCGCGGCGGGCACGACGCCGGTCGTTGAGCAGGGCCACACCCGTGCCGACGAAGTACAGGAACCAGATCGGCCCTGCCAGCGCCAGCATGGAGATGGGGTCGGTGCTGGGCGTGGCGATCGCCGCGAACAGCGTGATCCCCATGACCATCGCCCGCCACCAGCCTGCCATTCGGCGTCCCGAGAGAACGCCGCCGAAGTTCAGCATGACCAGCAGCAGGGGAAGTTCGAAGGAGAGCCCGAAGACGATGATCATCCGCATGATGAGCTGCAACAGGTCATCGAGTGGCAGCTGGTTGTCGCTGCCGATGATCGAGAACTCCAGCATCACCGACGCCATCTTGGGCAGCGTCCAGTAGGCGAAGTAGGCGCCGGTGACGAAGAGGGGGAAGCCCGCGGCGACGAAGCCGAGCGCGTACTTCTTCTCGTTACCGTGCAGACCGGGCGCCACGAAAGCCCAGAGCTGATAGAGCCACACAGGAGACGCCAGCACGACACCGGTCGACATCGACACCGTCAGTGCCAGCGTGAACGGGCTGAGCAATCCGTTCTGCACGATGCGCGCGCACTGCTTGCTGTCAGGATTCTGCGCCAGCTCCGCAAACCTGTACTTGCACCCGACGGCGTCGAGGATGGGGTTCGTGAAGAACTCCATGATGTTCTTGTAGAAGAAGGCAGAGATGATCATCCCGACGATGATCGCCAACACACTCTTCACGAGCCGGTTGCGGAGCTCGCGAAGGTGCTCCGCGAGGGGCATCCGCCCCTCCGGATCCTTCTCTTCCTTCTGGCGGGCAGACTTGAGCAACCCACGTTCCCATCTCGTGCGGCGGGCCGGAGGTCACCGGCCCTGCGTCAGCGCTGGTTGGTCGAGTCCGTCGGCTCGGCGACCGGGCGCGAGCTGGTCACGTCGCCGGGGGCGGCCTGGATGGTGCGCTGAGCCGGGGGCTGCTCGTCGGTGCTGGGCGGGCCGGCCGGGGCGGGGTTGCTGCCTTCGTCCTTCATCGCCTTCGCCTCGCTCTTGAGGATCCGGGCGGACTTGCCGAGGGAGCGCGCCATGTCCGGAAGCTTCTTCGCGCCGAACAGCAGGATGATGACGACGAGGATGAGAATGATCTCGGGAGCTCCGAGCCTTCCGAACATAAGTCTTTACCTTCTCACCGAGGCTGCATGGTCGGGGTGCCGTCCGATCGGCCGGACATGTGTCCGATCGTCGTGGTGACAGCGATCGTAGCGCTCAGGGGTGAACGCGGGGCAATCCCTGTGCGTACTCCCAGTTCGCGGCCCGCGCCTCGTTATCCGGGCCGCGCCCTTGAGCGTACCTGGCCCCAGCACGAAGTTGACAGGCTGCCGTGCTGCATTGCCCGCCCATGGAACGACTCATACCGCATCCATAGATCGAGCGGCCCCGACGGCGGCTCGTTCCAGGTCGTTCGCGGCTTTGCCGATACGGCGCGCGGAGTCCGCCACCTGTCTGCCCAGACGCTCCGCTTCCAGGAAGACACGGACGGCGAGCACTCCCAGAACCGCGATTCCCAGGAATCCCACAGCGATCGCAAACATCGGCCAGAACATGACCACGACCCTAGAGGGTGGAGTGCAGGCGCAGCGTGCGGACCCCGCCCCCGGTGAGCAACTCGACGATGCGCTCCCCCGCGGGCTTGCGGACGGCGGAACCGCACTCGGGGCAGGTGAACGAGTAGAACGTGGTGCGGCTGCTGGCGCCGATGGCCAGGCGCAGAGCACCCGGTGTGAGCTCGAAGCCGGCCCGGCAGTCGGGACAGGCGGCCTTGAACAGGACCTCGACCACCCTTCGCATCCCGGCGAAGGCCGTCACGACCGACATCTCCGGCCCGCCCGACGACACCCCCGTCCGCCCCGGCGTCCCCGCCCGCGCGGCACCCGACTTTTCCGAGGCGCCCGGCCTTCCCTGCGCACCGGGCATCGACGACGTGCTCAAAGTCCCTGCTCCCGCCTCTCGTACGGCCCGTTCTCGGCCCCTTCGAGCCCCGCCGGCGCGTCGTAGGCGGCGAGCGCCTCGCGGGCCGCGCCGCGAGCGCTGTCCGCGAGGTCCTGCGGCGAGACGATCCGGCCGTCACCGCCGAGGCGCAGGGCCAGCCGCCGCAGCGACGTGGGATCGGGGGTCCGCAGAGTGATACGCAGCCCGCCGTCCGGCAGCTCATCCGCGCTGTCGTGCGGGTAGTACTCGGCGACCCAGCGCCCGCCCGGACCGACCTCCACGACCACCTCGGGATCCTCGGCCGCGGGCTGGACCAGCCCCTCGGAGAGGTCCCGCAGTTCAACCTCGGGCGGCGCGGACGGCTCGTCCAGGATGCGGATCTCGGCGACCCGGTCGAGCCGGAAGGTGCGGCGCGCCTCGGAACGGCGGCACCATGCCTCGACATAGGTGTGTCCGACGCTGACCAGGCGGATCGGGTCGATCTCGCGCTCGCTCAGCTCGTCCCGCGAGGGCGAGTAGTAGCGGATCCACAGCCTGCGGCGCTCGGAGATCGCCCGGTCCACGTCGGCGAAGACACCGCCTTCGGACTCGAAGGTCACCGACAGCCGCGAGCTGGCACCCGCCGCCTCCCCGGAAGCGGCCTCCACCTTGGCGGTGGCCCGCAACAGCGCCTGCCGGTCGCCCTCACGCAGCCCGGGCAGGGTGGACACCGCGCGGGCGGCCACCAGCAGTGCGGTCGCCTCGTCGGCGGCGATCCGCAGCGGCTCGGCGACGTCGTCGGGGTTGTGCCACCAGATCCGGTCGCCGTCCGTGTCGATGTCGAGCAGATCCCCGCCACGGAAGCTGGTCCCGCACAGCGGCAGCACGTCGAGGTCGGAGATCAGCTCGTCCTCGGTGATCCCGAAGGCCCGGGCGACATCGCCGACGCGCGCGCCGGGGCGCTCGCGCAGATACGTCACCAGGGAGAGCATCCGCCGGGTCTGGTCGATCGCGTTGGTGGGCCTGGCCGGTTTTCCTGCCACTTTCTTACGTTTCCCCTCAGCCCTTGGCCACGGCGCGCAGCCGGTCCAGCACATCGGCCCGCAGTTCGGCGGGCTCCACGACCACGACGTCCGGCCCGAACTCGACGAGCCAGGCGTCCAGTCCGTGCCCGTACGGAATCTCCAACTCGTCCCAGCCGTCTCCCAGTTCCCGTACGGAGACGGCCTTGGCCCGCAGCGGGTAGCCCGCGCCGGAGCGCAGCCGGATCAGCGCGGAGCGGTCGGCGATCTCCCCCGCCCAGCCGGCGACCGTCTCACGCACGGTGACGACGTCCGGCACTTCGGCCGTGTACCGCCCCGCACGCGCGCGGACCTTGCCGGTGATCCGGGAGAGCCGGAAGACCCGCTCGGCGCCCCGGTCGCGGTCCCAGCCCGCGAGGTACCAGTGACCGCGCCAGCACTCCAGGGCCCACGGCTCGACATGCCGGGTCTCGGGGCGCGCGGCGGTGGCCTTGCGGTAGTCGAAGACGACCGGGCGGCGGTCGCGGCAGGCCAGCATCAGGGGTTCGAAGGCGGCCTCGTGGACGGGGATGTGCGGCTCCAGAGCGCCGTGCGACCCGTACGGGTCCACATCCTCGGGCAGACCCGCGGCGCGCAGCTTCTGGAGCGCGCCGCTCGCGGCACCGGCCAGCCGGGCCTGCTGCCAGACCTTGGCGGCCAGACCTAGGGCGGCCGCCTCCTCGGCGTCGAGGGTGATGGGCGGCAGGCGGTTGCTGTCGCGGCGGGCGAGATAGCCGACCTCGCCGTCGAGGTTCTCCACCGTCTCGATGACCAGGCCGAGTTCGCGCAGATCGTCCTTGTCGCGCTCGAACATCCGATTGAACGAGTCGTCCGACCCGGCTTCGAGATAGGCCTCGATGGACTCGCGGAGTTCGCGCTTGCTGAGCGGCCGCCGCGTCCCGAGCAGACACAGTGCGAGGTTCATCAGCCGCTCGGCCTTGGCAATGGCCATCGACGCCCTTCCTATGGTGCTTCCGACCGATGACCGTACCGCTCCGGAGTGTCGCGGCAAAAGCCGAGGGCCCATGCCCGAACAGGCATGGGCCCCAGCTGATCGGATCCGGTCTGTTGGGATCAGACTCCGAGCAGGTCGACCACGAAGATCAGCGTCTCACCGGGCTGGATCGCCGGGGTCGGGCTCTGGTTGCCGTAGGCGAGGTGGGCGGGGATGGTCAGCTGGCGACGGCCGCCGACCTTCATGCCCTGCACACCCTGGTCCCAGCCCTTGATGACGCGGCCGCCACCGAGCGGGAATCGGAACGGCGAGTTCCGGTTCCAGCTGGCGTCGAACTCCTCGCCGGTGCTGAACGCGACACCCACGTAGTGCACCGTGACGGTCTGACCCGCCTCGGCCGCAGGGCCTTCGCCCTCCCAGATGTCCTTGATCTCGAGGTCCGCCGGGGGCTCGCCGCCCGGGAAGTCGATCTCGGGCTTCTCGATGCTCACGTCTTTGCTCCTGCTTGTGTACGTAAAGGCAACACGGATAGTGTTACATCCCCGAAGGGTTACATTTTCGCCAGGATGTCGACCGAGAAGACGAGGGTTGAGTCCTTCTTGATGCCGCTGCCGGCCGGCGGGTTGTCGCCGTAGCCCAGCTTCGGCGGGATCACGATGAGGACGCGGCTGCCCACCTTCTTGCCGGTCAGCCCCTGCGCCCAGCCCTTGACGACCTGCTGGAGCGAGAACGACGTCAGCTGACCCCGCTTGTACGTGGAGTCGAACTCCTTGCCGCTGTCCCAGAGCACGCCCTCGTACTGCACCAGGACGCTGCTGTCGGCCTTGACCTCCTCGCCGTCGCCCTCGATCACATAGTTCGCCACGAGCTTCGTGGGGGCGTCCGTCTTCGGCACCGTGATCTTGGGGGCGGCGCCGTCCGTGTTGGTCCCGACCTTCGGCAGCGCGGCGTCGCTCTGCGGGACGTCCTTGCCCTTGGCGGAGCTCTTGGAATTGAACGCGTTCTCGATGTCGACGACGAACACGAGCGTGTCGGTGCCCTTGATGCCCGCCTGAGCGTTGCCCTGCGTGCCGTAGCCCCAGGTCGGGGGGACGGACATCTCGACGCGGCTGCCGACCTTCTTGCCGATCAGGCCGTAGCGCCAGCCGTCGATGATGCCGCCCTGCGCCAGCTGGATGACCAGCGGCGTCTTACGGTCGTAGGAGTTGTCGAAGACCTTCGCCGTGGCCCAGATCTGGCCCAGGTAGTTGGCCTGGATGTAGTCGTTCTCCGCGACCGTCTGGCCATTGCCCGCGATGACCGTCTTGACCGCGAGGTCCTTCGACGGCTCACCGGTGCCCTTGGCGACGGTCGGCTTCTCCCCGAACTTCGTACCGGCGGTGATCGCGGGCAGCGGGCCGTCGACGATCTTCGGCGGAGGCGGCGCGGAGGCCGCGGCGGAGGCCGAAGGCGACGGACTCTTGCTGGACTTGGCCGTGTCTGACTTGCCGTCGTCACCGCATCCGGCAAGTGTGACCAGTCCAGCGGGTACGGCGAGAAGGAGTGAGCGTCGGCGCACGGTGGGGGCCTCGTATCGGTCGATCTTGGTTGATGGCGTGCGCGCAACTCTACGACGTGAGAAGGGCGCCGTACGGAAAACGTACGGCGCCCCGCGTTGCGTTCCGCTTCACCCGCGGAACTCCCGGCTCACATTCCGGCGATCAGCTTCTCCACCCGGTCGTCCACCGAACGGAACGGGTCCTTGCACAACACCGTGCGCTGTGCCTGGTCGTTCAGCTTCAGGTGGACCCAGTCGACGGTGAAATCGCGGCGCTGTTCCTGAGCGCGCCGGATGAAGTCGCCCCGCAGCCGGGCCCGAGTGGTCTGCGGCGGCACCGACTTGCCCTCGAAGATCTTCAAGTCGTTGCAGATCCGAGCGGCTTGCCCCTTCCTCTCCAGCAGGTAGTAGAGGCCACGACGGCGGTGGATGTCGTGGTAGGCGAGGTCTATCTGTGCGACCCGCGGATGCGACATGGTCATGTTGTGCTTGGCCCGGTACCGCTCGATGAGCTGGTACTTCATGACCCAGTCGATCTCGGTGCCGATCCGGTCTAGGTCCTCGGCCTCGATCGAGTCGAGCACACGGCCCCACAGTTCGAGCACCTGTTCGACGGTTCCGGTGCGGATGCCGCGGCGCTCGACGAAGTCCACGGCCTTCTCGTAGTACTCGCGCTGCACTTCGAGCGCGGAGGCCTCACGGCCACTGGCGAGGCGCACCTTGCGGCGGCCCGTGATGTCGTGGCTGACCTCACGGATCGCCCGAATGGGGTTCTCCAGGGTGAGGTCGCGCATGACAGTGCCCGCCTCGATCATGCGCAGCACCAGATCGGTGGCGCCGACCTTGAGGAGCATGGTCGTCTCGGACATGTTCGAGTCGCCGACGATGACGTGCAGCCGACGATAGCGCTCGGCGTCCGCGTGCGGCTCGTCACGCGTGTTGATGATGGGCCGGGAGCGGGTCGTCGCGGAGCTGACACCCTCCCAGATGTGCTCGGCCCGCTGACTGACGCAGTACACGGCACCGCGCGGCGTCTGCAGCACCTTGCCGGCGCCGCACAGCAGCTGCCGCGTGACGAGGAACGGAATGAGGATGTCCGCGAGCCGGGAGAACTCCCCGTGCCGGGCCACCAGATAGTTCTCGTGGCACCCGTAGGAGTTGCCCGCCGAGTCGGTGTTGTTCTTGAACAGGTAGACGTCGCCCGCGATTCCTTCCTCGTGCAGGCGTCGTTCGGCGTCCACCAGGAGTCCTTCGAGAATGCGCTCGCCGGCCTTGTCGTGGGTGACGAGCTCCGTCACGTTGTCACATTCGGGTGTCGCGTATTCCGGATGTGATCCCACGTCGAGATAAAGGCGGGCACCGTTCCGCAGAAAGACATTGCTGCTGCGGCCCCATGACACGACACGGCGGAAGAGGTACCGCGCCACCTCGTCGGGAGACAGGCGGCGCTGTCCCCTGAACGTACACGTGACGCCGTACTCGTTCTCCAGCCCGAAAATGCGGCGGTCCATGACTGAACATTACGCCCGATCCCCTGAGCTGAAACGGGGTTCGACGGCACGGTTTGGATCATTTTCCGATGAGACCGCAACGACCGCACCCCGGCCGGTAGCTGCGAGGACCCGCCCCGTGGCCAGCAGAACCACCAATGCGGCGACGCCGGCGACCCCCGGAACGGCGAAGCCCCGGGCCGCCCCGCCCCACTCGACGACGGGCCCCGCGATGCCCGTTCCGACCGACGCGCCCACGGTGAACGTCGTCACGAGCCAGGAGAACGCCTCCGTGACCGTGCCCGTCGGCGCGTGCCGGTCGACCAGCACGAACGCGCAGGCGATGCAGGGCGCGAGGAACACTCCGGCCAGCGTCGTCAGCGCGGTCATGGCGACCGGACCCGGCACCAGCATCAGTGGGACGTAACACACCGCCAGAAGAGCGACCAGCACCCGCAGTCGCCGCTCCGGGGCACCGCCCCACCGGCGCGCGCCGTAGACCACGCCGCCGAGGAGCGCGCCCAGGCCGATGCCCGCCATCAGCCAGCCGTACACGGCGTCCCCTCCGTGCCCGTCGGCGTACGACACCGCGGCGACCGTGATCGAGCCGAGCGCCATCCCGACGAACAGGAACGCGCCGAGCAGGGCCACCAGCCCCGGTGAGCGCAGGGCACCGAGCCAGTGCGCCTCGCGCGGGGCCGACCGCCACGCGCGCGAGGGCGGCGAGACGACCACGGAGAGGGCCCCCAGGACACCGATGACGCTCAGGATCAGCAGCGCCGCCTGGGCGGACCAGAGCGACACGCACAGCGTCACGAGCAACGGCCCGACGGTGAACATCACTTCCTGCGCCACGGCGTCCATCGCGTACGCGGTGTGCACCTGCTCCTCCTTGCGCAGGACGGAGGGCCACAGGGCCCGCAGGCCGCCCTCAAGGGGAGGCGTGAACAGCCCCGCCACGCCCATCGCGGCGCAGGCGAGCGCCGGCCGGTCCGTCCCGACGAAGGCGAAGACACCCATCCCGAAGGCCGAGACGAGCGCCGCGGGCAGTTGCACCCGCGGCTGCCCGTAGACGTCCACGAGCCGTCCGAGCAAGGGCTGCCCCACCGCGTTGGCCACCCCGTACACGGCGGCGAGCGCGCCCGCCAGGCTGTACGTACCGCCCTCGGCCCGGACGAACAGCACGACGGCGATGGCCGCGGTGGCGTTCGGCAACCGCCCCACGAGCGTGCCGACGAGCAGCCGCGCTGCGTGCCTCGCCCTGAGGATCTCCAGGTATCCCGCGGCCATGTCGAGCCCTTCTCGTAGTGCGCGACGCCGAAGTGTTACGTATAACGTCTCCACCCATACGTACCATGTGCGCAGTCCGGGAGTCCAGACGAAGGAGCAGGCCGACGGTGGCAAAAGGTAGTGCGCGCCCCACGAGCCGGGACGTCGCCCAGGCCGCCGGGGTCTCCCAGGCCGCGGTCTCCCTGGTACTGGGCGACAAATGGCGCGGCCGGGTCTCCGAGACCACGGCGGAACGCGTCCGGGACGCGGCCCAGGAGCTCGGCTACCGCCCGAACCTGGCCGCCCGCAACCTCCGCCTCGGCCGCACCCGCACCGTCCTCCTGGTGGTCCCCGCACTCACCACGGAGTTCTTCGCGGGCGTCTACACCGGCGCGGCCCGCGTCGCCGCCGAGCACGGCTTCGGCGTCGTCCTGTACCCCTCCCCCGAAGGCATCGGCCCCGCCCGCGACCCCTTCGGCTCCGCCCAGGCCGCCCTCGACGGCGTGATCGCCTCCTCCATGGCGGCCGACGCCCTCACGGCTATCCGCGGCGACCAGCTCCCCCTGGTCATGCTCGACAGCGACCCGGCCGGCAGCCAGGGCGCGGCGACCGTCAACCTCGACATCAAGGACGGCGTACGCCAGGTCACCGGCCACCTCCTGGAACTGGGCCACCGCCGCTTCCTGCACCTCGCGGCCGACATCCCGTCCTGGACCTTCGAGGTCCGCGCCCAGGAGATCGCCGCCCGCCTCTCCGACGTCCCCGGAACCGACCTCCGGACCGCCAGGGCCCCCATCTCCTTCGAGGACGCCCTCGCGGCGGCCCAGACCGCCCTCTCCGCCCCCGGCCCGCGCCCCACCGCCGTGATCTGCGACGACGACAAACTGGCCGCGGGCGCCTACAAAGCCGCCCGCCGCCTCGGCCTGCGCATCCCCGACGACATCTCCATCACCGGCCTGGACGACCTCGCCCTGGCCCGGGCCCTCGACCCGGAACTCACCACCGTCCGCCTGGACGCGGAACGATTCGGGGAACAGGGCATGAAGGCCCTCCTGGCCGTCCTGGACGACCGCACACCCCCACAGGGGGACATCCCGGTCGAACTGGTTGTGAGGGGCTCCACGGCCCCGCCAGGCCCCTAGACGCCACCGCCTTCACCACCGGACCCACCGGACCCGGACCCGCACACGGAAGGGGCCGCGCCGGTATGCACCGGGGCGGCCCCTTCCGTATGAGCACCCGACGGACGGGCGCGAGGTCGAACCACGACCTCACTCGTCGTCGTCGGCGTCCTCGGCCTCCGTCGCGGTCTCGGCTCCTCCGGCCTCCAGCAGCCGGCCCAGCTGACGGCCCACGATCCGCTTGAACTTCCGCTGCTGCGGGCGCGTCCGGTCCAGCACCGCGACCTCCAGCCGCTCCGCCGGAATCTCCCGCTCGCCGCCGTTGGGCTCCCGGGACAGCGACTGAACCGCCAGCTTCAGCGCCTCCGCCAACGACATCCCGTCCCGGTGCTGAGTGTCCAGATAGGTACTGATCTGCTCGGCATTGCCGCCGACCGCGACCGAACCGTGCTCGTCCACGATCGAACCGTCGTGCGGCAGCCGGTAGATCTGGTCGCCCTCGGGCGTCTCGCCGACCTCGGCGACCACCAGCTCCACCTCGTACGGCTTCTCCGCCGCCGACGAGAAGATCGTGCCCAGCGTCTGGGCGTACACGTTGGCGAGACCACGGGCCGTCACGTCGTCACGGTCGTACGTGTAGCCCCGCAGGTCGGCGTAACGCACGCCGCCGATCCGCAGATTCTCGTACTCGTTGTACTTGCCGGCGGCCGCGAAGCCGATCCGGTCGTAGATCTCGCTGAACTTGTGCAGCGCGCGGGACGGGTTCTCGCCGACGAACACGATGCCGTCGGCATACTGCAGCACGACCAGGCTGCGGCCACGGGCGATGCCCTTGCGGGCGTACTCCGCCCGGTCGGCCATGGCCTGCTGGGGTGAGACATAGAACGGCGTCGACACCGGTTATCCGTCCCTTTCTGTCGAAGTCACTGGATCACCTGGAAAATGAGACCGGTCTCAGAGCAGCGCGGCGCGCGGGCCGTCGGGCTGCTCGAGTCGCCGCTCCAGGATCGCGCGGGCGATCTCGGAGGACTCCTCGTCGGTGAGCCGGCGGAAGCCGCTCTCGGTGATCACGGTGACGATCGGGTAGATCCGGCGCGCGACATCGGGACCACCGGTCGCCGAGTCGTCGTCGGCAGCGTCGTACAGGGCCTGGATGACCAGCGTCGTGGCCTGGTCCTCGGTCAGATCCTTGGCGTAGAGCTTCTTCATGGCACTGCGCGCGAAGAGCGAGCCGGAGCCCGTGGCCGCGTAACCGTGCTCCTCGGAGCGGCCGCCCGTCACGTCGTAGGAGAAGATGCGGCCCTTGTCGCGGTCCACGTCGAAGCCCGCGAAGAGGGGCACCACGGCGAGGCCCTGCATGGCCATGCCGAGGTTGGAACGGATCATCGTGGACAGGCGGTTCGCCTTGCCCTCCAGGGAGAGCTGGGCGCCCTCCACCTTCTCGAAGTGCTCCAGCTCCAACTGGAACAGCTTCACCATCTCCACGGCCAGACCCGCCGTACCGGCGATGCCCACCGCCGAGTACTCGTCCGCCGGGAACACCTTCTCGATGTCCCGCTGCGCGATGACGTTCCCCATCGTGGCCCGCCGGTCGCCGGCGAGGACGACCCCGCCGGGGAACGTGACCGCCACGATGGTCGTGCCGTGCGGGGCCTCGATCACACCCTGGACGGGCGGCAGTTGCCGCTTGCCCGGCAACATCTCCGGCTGCTGCTCGGACAGGAAGTCCATGAAGGACGACGACCCGGGCGTCAGGAAGGCAGCCGGTAGACGCCCGGTGCTACGAGTGTTGGCTTCCACGCGTTTCCCTCCAGGTAGGCGGCAGCCCGACGAACAGCGTCGGGATCGTCTCCCAACTTGCCGATGGCCGAATTGCAGTTGAAGCACAGTACGCCACGGACACTACCCGTCTTGTGGCAGTGATCCACATGAATGGCGGGAGCTTTCAAGCAGATCACGCAGAGCCCCTTTTGAGAGGCGACCATCGCGTCACGCTGGGCTTCGGTGAGGCCGTAGTGGCGTTTCAGGTGTCCGGCACGCCCTTCGACCGCCCGGCACGCCTTGCAACGCGTCGACAGCCCGTCCGGTGCCGTTGCATTGCGATGCCACTCGCTCCGCGGCTTGACCTCACCGCATTTGAGGCAGAGCTTGTGCCCCTCGGGCACGTCCACCTGAGGGCGAACTTTCCGCCCGAGGCTCAGTTGACGCTTTCGGTGATAGTCCGACGCGCAGTCTCGACAGTGATGCTGCAGACCGTCCAGATTGGACCGCTTACGAGCGAAGGCTGCGTGCGGTTTGACTTCGCCGCACCGCACGCAACACTTCACACCCTCTTCATTCTCCAACCCGAAGCCCCCGTGGCCTTGGATTCGAAGGCTACTCGCCGCCCTTCTGAACGAAACTTCGAACGAAGTCCTCGGCGTTCTCCTCCAAGACATCGTCGATCTCGTCCAGAACCGAGTCGACGTCGTCGCTCAGCTTCTCCTGGCGTTCCTTGAGGTCGTCGGTCGCCTGCGCGTCCTGCGCCTGCTCCTCGACCTCCTCGGTGGAACGCGTCGCCTTCTGCTGTCCGCCGCCGGTGTCCTTGGTCGCCATAACCCTCACCCCGCTCGGTTCGACGTTCTTGATCAGACCCTACAAGCAGGGTCCGACATCGGCCCCGCAGTTTGTCCAACGTACGGGGGCCACCTCGATGATTCCCGTACGTCGGGTATTCCACCCTGTCCGGCCGTGGCCGTCCGGGCGGAAGCTCAGTTGCCCGACAGGACCCTGACCAGGTCCTCGGCCGTACGGCAGCGGTCCAGGAGCGCCTTGACGTGATTACGCGTTCCGCGAAGCGGCTCCAGGGTTGGAACGCGCTGGAGCGAATCCCGGCCCGGCAGATCGAAGATCACCGAGTCCCAGGAGGCCGCCGCCACGTCGTCCGCGTACTGCTCCAGGCAGCGTCCGCGGAAGTACGCCCGGGTGTCCTCCGGCGGCTTGGTGCGGGCCCGCTCGACCTCGCTCTCGTCCAGCAGGCGCTTGATCTTGCCTCGGGCCGCGAGACGGTTGTAGAGGCCCTTGTCGGCCCGTACGTCCGCGTACTGGAGGTCGACCAGGTGCAGCCGGGCGGCGTCCCAGTCGAGGCTGTCACGGCGCCGGTAGCCCTCCATGAGCTCCCGCTTGGCGACCCAGTCGAGCTCTCCGGAGAGGCTCATCGGGTCGTTCTCCAGGCGGTTCAGGGTGTCCTCCCAGCGCAGCAGGACGTCCTTGGTCTGTTCGTCGGCGTCCGCCCCGAACCGCTCCTCGACGTACTTGCGCGAGAGTTCGAAGTACTCCATCTGCAGTTGCACCGCGGTGAGTGTGCGTCCGCTGCGGAGCGTGACCAGGCGCTTGAGGGTCGGGTCGTGGGACACCTGGTGCAGGGTGCGTACGGGCTGGTCGACGGCCAGGTCGACGGCGATGAAGCCGTCCTCGATCATGGAGAGGACGAGCGCCGTCGTGCCGAGTTTCAGATAGGTCGAGATCTCGGAGAGGTTCGCGTCCCCGATGATCACGTGCAGCCGGCGGTATTTCTCCGCGTCCGCGTGCGGTTCGTCGCGGGTGTTGATGATGGGGCGCTTGAGCGTGGTCTCCAGGCCTACCTCGACCTCGAAGTAGTCGGCTCGCTGGCTGAGCTGGAAGCCGTGCTCGTGCCCGTCCTGGCCGATACCGACGCGGCCCGCTCCGGTGACGACCTGGCGTGAGACGAAGAACGGTGTCAGGTGCCGCACGATGTCCGAGAACGGGGTCTCCCGCTTCATCAGGTAGTTCTCGTGCGTGCCGTACGAGGCGCCCTTGTTGTCGGTGTTGTTCTTGTAGAGGTGGATCGGCTGGGCGCCCGGGAGCTGGGCCGCCCGCTCCGCGGCCTCCGCCATGATCCGCTCGCCGGCCTTGTCCCACAGGACGGCGTCCCGCGGGTTGGTGACTTCGGGGGAGCTGTACTCCGGGTGTGCGTGGTCGACGTACAGCCGTGCGCCGTTGGTGAGGATGACATTGGCCAGGCCGATGTCCTCGTCGGTGAGCTGACTGGAGTCGGCGGTCTCCCGGGCGAGGTCGAAGCCTCGTGCGTCCCGCAGCGGGTTCTCCTCCTCGAAGTCCCAGCGGGCGCGGCGCGCCCGGTGCATCGCCGCCGCGTAGGCGTTGACGATCTGGGACGAGGTGAGCATGGCATTGGCGTTGGGGTGACCGGGGACGGAGATCCCGTACTCCGTCTCGATGCCCATTACTCGCCGTACGGTCATGCGGCCCTCCTTGCCCGGCGGCGCCCTCGGTCGGGGGCGCTGCTCAAGTACCGCTGGCGCTCCGGTGCGTGTGCGGTGCCCGTCCCCGCACTGCGCGACTCGGCGGTACGAAAGAGCCTAGAACGCCTTTGCGCTGGTGGGGAGATCATTTGCGTCATTGCTGTGCTCCGGCCTTGTCCTGAAAAACAGTCGGCTGCGGGTACCCGCCGAGGGCACCCGCAGCCGCCCTGTCTTTTACAGGTACTGACCGGTGTTGGCCACCGTGTCGATGGAGCGTCCGGTGTCCGCGCCCTGCTTTCCGGTGATGAGCGTACGGATGTAGACGATCCGTTCGCCCTTCTTTCCGGAGATCCTGGCCCAGTCGTCCGGGTTGGTGGTGTTCGGCAGGTCCTCGTTCTCCTTGAACTCGTCCACGCAGGCCTGGAGGAGATGGGAGACCCGAAGGCCCTTCTGGCTGTGTTCCAAGAAGTCCTTGATGGCCATCTTCTTGGCGCGGCCCACGATGTTCTCGATCATGGCGCCGGAATTGAAGTCCTTGAAGTAGAGGACTTCCTTGTCACCGTTGGCGTAGGTGACCTCCAGGAAGCGGTTCTCCTCCGACTCGGCGTACATCTGCTCCACGGCTGTCTGGATCATGCCGTGGACGGTGGCCGCCCTGTCGCCGCCGTGCTCTCCCACGTCCTCGGGGTGCAGCGGGAGACGCTCGGTGAGGTACTTCTGGAAGATGTCCTTCGCCGCTTCGGCGTCCGGGCGCTCGATCTTGATCTTCACGTCGAGTCGTCCGGGCCGCAGGATGGCGGGGTCGATCATGTCCTCACGGTTCGAGGCGCCGATGACCACCACGTTCTGCAGGCCCTCCACGCCGTCGATCTCGGCGAGCAGCTGCGGGACGATGGTGTTCTCCACGTCCGAGCTGACGCCCGATCCACGGGTGCGGAAGAGGGATTCCATCTCGTCGAAGAAGACGATGACGGGGGTGCCCTCGCTGGCTTTCTCCCGTGCGCGCTGGAAGACGAGGCGGATCTGCCGCTCGGTCTCGCCGACGTATTTGTTCAGGAGCTCGGGGCCCTTGATGTTGAGGAAGAAGCTCTTGCCGGTGGCCTGTCCGGTCACTTCGGCGACCTTCTTGGCCAGTGAGTTGGCCACGGCCTTGGCGATGAGCGTCTTTCCGCATCCGGGGGGCCCGTACAGCAGGACGCCCTTGGGCGGCCGCAGTTCGTGCTCCTTGAAGAGGTCGGGGTAGAGGTACGGGAGCTCGACCGCGTCGCGGATCATTTCGATCTGGCCGCCCAGACCGCCGATCTGCTCGTAGCCGATGTCCGGGACCTCTTCGAGGACGAGTTCCTCGACCTCGCTCTTCGGGACGATCTCGTAGACATAGCCGGAGCGGGGTTCGAGGAGCAGGGCGTCTCCGGGACGGATATTGACGTCCAGGAGCGGCTCGGCGAGCCGCACCACCCGTTCTTCGTCGGTGTGCCCCTGTACGAGGGCGCGCTCGCCGTCCTCGAGGATCTCCTTGAGGGTGACGATGTCGCCCACGCTCTCGTATTCCATGGCCTCGACCACGTTGAGAGCTTCGTTGAGCATCACTTCCTGGCCACGCCTGAGCTCTTCGAGCTCCACGCTGGGGCTGACGTTCACCCGGAGCTTGCGGCCCCCGGTGAAGATGTCCGCCGTGCCGTCCTCATTCGCCGTGAGGAAGACACCGAAGCCGGCCGGCGGCTGCGCGAGCCGGTCGACTTCTTCCTTGAGGGCCACGATCTGGTCGCGGGCCTCACGGAGCGTGTTCGCGAGCCGCTCGTTCTGTGCGGACACGCCTGCCAGGTTCGTCTGCAACTCGACGATCCGCTCTTCGAGAATCCTCGTGTGTCGCGGAGAGTCGGCGAGCTTGCGTCGCAGGACGGCGATCTCCTGCTCAAGGTAGGCAATCTGTCCGGCGGGGTCATCGGACCCTCGTCCCGGGCGGATGCCGCGGTTCATGTCGTCGTCGTGGGCTGCCACGGTCCTCACCTCCTCCAAGGGGAGCTGGACGCTTCCAGACCCTACCTGGGTGGGTGTCGATTGAAACCCCTAGATCACAAAGACTGTAGGGGTGTGTCCGATCTTCACCCTTGCGCTCTCCCTCACGCCAGGGGAATACCCACCGAACATGATTGGGAAGCGGGCGGAGGTAGGGTCGAAGTGTTCAACACCCGTCAGAGCTGGCCCGATTCCCCAGTCTTCGGTCCGCTCGACGCAGAAAACGGCAGGAGAAATGACCGTGCAGCAGGAGGCCGGAGTCGACGGCGAGGCGCTTGAGGTCTGGATCGACCAGGATCTCTGTACCGGCGACGGGATCTGCGTCCAGTACGCGCCCGAGGTCTTTGAGCTGGACATCGACGGTCTGGCCTACGTGAAGAGCCCTGACGACGAGCTGCTGCAGGCCGTGGGCGCCACAACGCCCGTACCGCTGCCGCTTCTGCGCGATGTGACCGACTCGGCGAAGGAGTGCCCGGGCGACTGCATCCATGTCCGTCGGGTTTCGGACAAGGTGGAGGTCTACGGTCCTGACGCGGAGTGATTTTTCGGACACTCCGCGTCACCCGATGTCTGATTCCTCACACCCTCTGCCGCGCGGAGGGTGTTTTCCTTTGTCCGGGCCTCGCGAGGGGGCGCTCACACGCTCCGTGCTTCGGGCGGTGTCGAGCGCACGAACGCGCCGTTCTTCCACTGCCACTTGGCGCTGTCCTTCACGTCCGGGCAGCAACTCGGTACGTCGGCCGAGGAGTAGCCGAGGAGCGTGGCGGTGACGGCTCCGTCGCGCACCGCGAAGTCGGTGACGCTGAGGCGGTCCTTGGGATCGACCAGGGTCGCCACGACCCGGGGCCCCTTCGCTCCCTCGGCCTGGGTGAGGACGTAGACGCCGCTGGGCGGGGTGCCCGAGCCGGCGTCGCAGCGGACGACGGCCACGGTCTCGGGGCGGCCGTCGCCGTCCAGGTCCCCGGAGGCCTTCTTGTCGACGAGCACTTTGGTGGGTCCGCAGGTGATCGGGAAGTCCACGCCGGTCGGGTCGGGGGCGGCCACCGGGGCTGCCGCCGACTTCGCGCCGGCGCTGGGCTGGGCCGCCGTCGCGGGATCGGGCTGGAGGACCGAGGACAGCGCCACGACTCCGGCGATGGCGGTGGCCGTGGCGACCCACTGGATGGGGCTGGTGTGCGTGTGTGCCAGTTCCGGGACGGCGGATTGCTGCACTAGGAGTGTCTCCCGCGAGGGCTGTGCCGGTGGGGTGGGGTGTCCCGCATGGTGCCACACGTCACAGCCTGGTGGAACGGCGGGGTCCGGAGTTGTGAAGAAGTCCGGCGGGGTTTTCCGCGCCGTGCCGGGGGCGTGCCGGCACGGCACGGCCGGGTGCGCCGGGATGAGTCCTTAAGGACGTGCGGCCCGGCTCCCCGGTGGACCTGCGGGCCGCTTTCCGCGCGGCGTGGTGCCGGGCTCGGCGGAGGTGTCGGCCGGGTTCCGGAGGGAGCCCCGTCGGCCGGCTCGGGGCGGTCGGTTCACGCGCGCCGCAGGCGGTCGGCCGGGCTCTCGGCGGACCCGTCGGCAGCCGTGCGAGGTGGCCTGCTCAGGGACGCGGCGGCATCCGTCGGCCGTCTTCCGGGCGGCCTGTCGGCGGGCCCGCACACCCGTCCGCCGGGTGGCCGACGCACCGTCAGCAACCTTGCGGGCGCCCTGTAGGCGCGCTCCGCGGACCCGTCGGCCGGGAGCTCGACGGAGGGCGGGCGGACGGGATCCGGTGGTGCGTCAACGCAAAAGCGATGTGGCCGAGTTACGGGGGGCGTCCGGGAACTCGGCCACATCGGTGGTGCGTTGGGTACGTCAGCGGGCGGTGCCGCCGTCGGCGTTCGGACCGGAGTAGTCCTCGCCGTACGCGCCCTTGGCGGGGCGGCGGCGGCGCATGGGCGGCTCGACGCCGTCCGCGAGGCGGCGGGCGGTGAGCAGGAAGCCCGTGTGGCCGATCATCCGGTGGTCCGGGCGGACGGCCAGACCCTCGATGTGCCAGTTGCGGATCATCGATTCCCAGGCGCTGGGCTCGTTGAAGCAGCCGATCTCGCGGATCGACTCGACGGTCCGCGCGAGCTGGGTGGTGGTAGCCACGTAACAGCAGACGATGCCACCGGGGACGAGCGCCTTGGAGACGGCCTCCAGGCACTCCCAGGGAGCGAGCATGTCGAGGATGACGCGGTCGACGTCGGTGTCGCTCAGGTTGTCCTGGAGGTCGCCGACGGTGAGCTGCCAGGCGGGGTGCGGTCCGCCGAAGTAGCGCTCCACGTTCTGCTGGGCGATCTCGGCGAAGTCCTCGCGGCGCTCGTAGGAGTGCAGCATGCCCTGGTCGCCGATGGCGCGCAGCAGGAAGCTGCTGAGCGAGCCGGAGCCGACCCCCGCCTCCACGACGCGGGCGCCGGGGAAGATGTCGGCGAAGGCCAGGATCTGCCCCGCGTCCTTGGGGTAGACCACGGCGGCGCCGCGGGGCATGGACAGGACGTAGTCGGGGAGCAGGGGGCGCAGCGCGAGATAGGCGACGTTCCCCGTGGTACGGACAACGCTGCCCTCGGGAGCACCGATCAGCTCGTCGTGGGGGAAGGAACCCTTGTGGGTGTGGAAATTCTTCCCGGCCTCGAGCGTGAACGTGTAGTGGCGGCCCTTGGGGTCGGTCAGCTGAACCTGGTCCCCGACCTTGAAGGGCCCGCGCCTGCGGGCGGCACCGGTCGGTTCGGACATGTGAACAGCCTACCGGTCCCGGACGGGGTGGCCGACCACGGTCAGGAGGGCCGGGCCATGGCCTTCACGAAGGCGCGCTCCACGTCCGCGGCGGACAGGACGCCGTAGATCTCGCCGGAGTCCTCCACCACCAGGTACTCGGTGGCGGGGCTGGCGCGCAGGACGTCGAGGAGGTCTTCGCCGGCGAGTTCGGCGGAGACCCGCATGCCGTCGGTGAGGTCCTGGGCGAGGCCGCTGACGGCGACCCAGGGGCGGCGGTGCTCGGGGACGCCGACGATGGCGGCCTCGCGGACCAGGGAGAGCGGTTCGCCGTCGGCGTCGACGACGACCAGGGCGCGGGCGCCGACGTCGTTGGCGCGGCGCAGCGCCTCGGAGAGCGGGGTGCCGGTCTCGACGGGGACCGCGCGCCGGGTGAGGGAGCGGGCGCGCAGTTCCGGCAGGTGTTCGCGCAGCCGGGCCATCCGGAGGCTGTTGCCGGCGCCGGTCCAGATGATCGCCGCGAGGATGGCGGCAAGCAGGGCGTCGGTGACGGTGTCCATGCCGCCGAGGTCGTCGGGGGCGGCGCCGAGGGCCTCGGACTGGGTGAGCAGGGGCAGTCCGATCAGTACGGAGACGGCGAGGGCGCGGCCGACCCAGGCGGCGGCGACGGTGCCGCTCATCGGCCTGCCGGTGATCTTCCAGACGACGGCCCGGAGCATGCGGCCGCCGTCGAGGGGCAGGCCGGGCAGCAGGTTGAAGGCGGCCACGATGAGGTTGGAGATCATCAGGCCGGCCAGCAGCACGCCGGGGACGGTGCCGGGCTCGACGGGCAGCATGGCCAGGTAGAAGACGCCGGACAGGACGAGGGAGAGCAGTGGGCCGACGAAGGCCAGCACGAACTCGCGGCCCGGGGTCTCGGCCTCCTTCTCGATCTCCGAGACACCGCCGAAGAACTGGAGCTGGATCCGGCGCACGGGCAGCTTGAAGCGGAGGGCCGCGACGGTGTGGGCGAGTTCGTGGACGAGTACGGAAGCGTAGAAGGCGACCGCGAAGAAGAGGGACACGAGGTAGCGGGCGGCGCCGAGTTCGGGCAGGACGCGGTCGAGCTGGCCGCCGAAGACCCAGGTGATGAGGGCCGCGACGAGGAACCAGCTGGGCGCGACGTAGACGGGCACGCCGAACGGCCGGCCCATCAGCAGTCCGCCGCCGGGCTCCTTCGGGCGGCGCGGTGGGCGCCTCTTGCGGTTGCCCGTGTGGGCGAGGGTCCGGTGGGCGTCGGTGAGGTCGTCCGGGGTGGTGAAGGACGACGGCTCGCCGTGGGGCCGTTCCGGGCCGTCGGAGGTCTCGCGGGACTGGCCGTGGGCTCCGGTCTCCTCGGTGGGCCGGGCGGCGGCGGGGGCCTTCGCCAGCGGGTCCGGGGACGCTCCGGTGCCGGGCGCGGACTCCGGACCGGGCTCCGGGTGCTTCTCGGATCCGGTTCCGTCGTGGGGCGTGGTGCCGTCGTCGGCCCGGGACCCGGTGTGGGGCGTGGTGCCGTCGTCGGCCCCGGACCCTGTGTGGGCCGGGGGGCGGGAGTCGGCCTGGACCCGGGCGGGCGTCGCGGTCTCGTCCCGGGCCGCGGTGTCCCCGTCGGTGTCCGCTTCGGTCCGGGAGTCGTGATCGGGGGCCGTGGGTGCCGGCCCGGTGGGGGTCTCGGGCCCGGCTTCTCCGGTGCGTGGGGCGTCGGCGGCCGGCTCGGCGGAGGCCCGGGGCCTCTCGAGGTGCTCGGTCGCCTCGCCGGTACCGGACCGCGGCTGCCCGCTCCCGCCGCTCTCGTCCACGATGTCCCCTCGTTCGAAGCGTCTCCCGCCCCCGGTCGTGCGGAGCAGGAGGGTCTGTGGTCGATGGTATGCGGCGGTCGCGGCGCGTTCCGCCCCGGCACCCCCTCTGTTTTCCGCGCCGTCGCGGCCGCCGGGGCGGGGTCACTGTCAGTGGCGGGCCGTAGAGTCTGTCGTCATGGAAACCAGCACCGAGGGCGCAGCGCCCGACGAAGCGGCCGCGGCCACCGAAGCCGTCGCGACCGTCGGCGACGGACCGGCCCCGGTGGTCGCGCGCGCGCCGGCTTCGCTGTCGCCCTCGCGTGCCAGTGACTTCATGCAGTGTCCGCTGCTGTACCGCTTCCGGGTGATCGACAAGCTGCCCGAGAAGCCGAGTGCGGCGGCGACCAGGGGGACGTTGGTGCACGCGGTCCTGGAGCGGCTCTTCGACGCCCCGGCCGTGGACCGGACCGCGCCGCGCGCCAAGTCGCTGATCCCCGGTCAGTGGGACCGGCTGCGGGAGAGCAGGCCGGAGGTCGTGGAGCTGTTCGCCGACGACCCGGAGGGCGAGCGGCTCGCGGGCTGGCTCGCCGAGGCCGAGCAGCTGGTGGAGCGCTGGTTCACGCTGGAGGACCCGACGCGGCTCGAACCGGCGGAGCGGGAGCTGTTCGTCGAGGCGCGGCTCGATTCCGGGCTGACCCTGCGCGGCATCATCGACCGGGTCGACGTGGCCCCGACGGGTGAGGTCCGGATCGTCGACTACAAGACGGGGAAGGCGCCGCGGCCGGAGTACGCCGAGGGTGCCCTGTTCCAGATGAAGTTCTACGCCCTGGTGGTGTGGCGGCTGAAGCAGGTGGTCCCGCGCCGGCTCCAGCTCGTCTATCTCGGCAGCGGTGACGTGCTGACGTACGACCCGGTGATCGAGGACCTGGAGCGGGTCGAGCGCAAGTTGCTGGCCCTGTGGGACGCCATCCGGCTGGCGACGGAGACGGGTGAGTGGCGGCCGCGTCCCACCAAACTCTGCGGCTGGTGCGACCACCAAGCGGTGTGCCCGGAATTCGGTGGTACTCCCCCGGTGTATCCGCTCCCGGTCAGGGCGCCCGAGTCGGGGCCCCGGGAGCAGGGCAGAATGGGGCCGGACTAGCGAAGGAGACTTACGTGGCCATCCGCGTCCTACTGGTCGACGACCAGCCGCTGCTGCGCACCGGCTTCCGGATGATTCTGGAAGCGGAGCAGGACCTGGCGGTCGTCGGCGAGGCCGGCGACGGTCTCCAGGCGCTCGATCAGGTTCGTGCCCTGCAGCCCGATGTGGTTCTGATGGACATCCGCATGCCGCGGATGGACGGTGTGGAGGCGACCCGGCAGATCACCGGCCCCGGCCGGGACGGTCCGGCGAAGGTGCTCGTCCTGACGACGTTCGACCTCGACGAGTACGTGGTGGAGGCGTTGCGCGCGGGCGCCAGCGGCTTCCTCCTCAAGGACGCGCCCGCCAATGAGCTGGTGCAGGCGATCCGGGTGGTCGCGGGGGGCGAGGCGATGCTCGCGCCGAGCATCACGCGTCGGCTGCTCGACAAGTACGCGGGGCATCTGCCGTCCGGCGACGAGCCGGTTCCGGACACGTTGCACACGCTGACCGACCGCGAGGTCGAGGTGCTGAAGCTGGTGGCGCGCGGGCTGTCGAACGCGGAGATCGCGGCCGATCTGTTCGTCAGCGAGACCACGGTAAAGACGCATGTGGGGCATGTCCTGACGAAGTTGGGGCTGCGTGACCGGGTGCAGGCCGCGGTGTACGCGTACGAGAGCGGGCTGGTGCGTCCCGGGGCGCAGTAGGACCGGTTCGCCGGGTGGGTCCCGGCCCGCCGAAGGCAGTGCGAAGGG
>NZ_JBHWVI010000082.1:0-33419 GCF_042737005.1 Streptomyces sp. NPDC060027 | reverse complement strand
GAGGCGGCCGGGCCGACCGCCTCCGGTCGGGCTCGGGGCCGTCGTCAGCCCGATCGCGGCGGGAGCTTCGGTCGCGTTCTGTCCGGCACGTTCGAGTGGTCCGGCGGGGAGGCCGGGGGATGGGTGCGGAGCAGGTCCAGGGACAGCTGGATGGCGTCGTCCAGCTGGGCGTGGCGGCCCTCCGCCCAGTCGAGCGGCGTGCGCAGGACCTCCAGATCGGGGGCGACGCCGTGGTTCTCGACGGACCAGCCGTACGCGTCGAACCAGGCGGCGTTCATGGGCACCGTGATGACCGTGCCGTCGCCGAGGCGGTGGCGGCCGGTCATGCCGACGACACCGCCCCAGGTGCGCTGTCCCACCACGGGGCCGAGCTTCAGCAGTTTGAAGGCGGCGGTGATCATGTCGCCGTCCGACGAGGTCGCCTCGTCGGCCAGCGCCACCACCGGGCCGCGCGGGGCGTTGGAGGCGTACGACACCGGCTGCGCGTCGCGGGTGAGGTCCCAGCCGAGAATCGTGCGGGTCAGCTTCTCGACGACCAGTTCGCTGATGTGGCCGCCCGCGTTGCCCCGCACGTCGACGATGAGGGCCGGTCGCGAGACCTCCATCCGCAGGTCGCGGTTGAACTGGGCCCAGCCCGAGCCGCCCATGTCCGGGATGTGCAGATAGCCGCAGTGGCCGCCGCTCAACTCCCGTACGACCTGGCGCCGTTTGGCCACCCAGTCCTGGTAGCGCAGGGGACGTTCGTCGATCAGCGGGACCACCGCCACCCGGCGCGGGCGGCCCTCGCCCTCCGCCGGGGTGAAGGTGAGTTCCACCGTCGTGCCGCCCGCGCCCGCGAGCAGCGGATACGGGCCGGTGACCGGGTGCACCGGGCGCCCGTCGACATGGGTGAGGACCGCGCCCTCGCGGATGCCGGTGCCCGCCAGCGGTGAGCGTGCCTTGGAGTCGGACGAGTCGCCGGGAAGAATCCGCTTGAGCATCCAACTTCCGTCGCGGCATACGAAGTTGGCGCCCAGCAGGCCCTGCCAGCGCTGGTAGTGGGGCGGTCCCTCGTTGCGGCGGGCGGGGGTGACGTACGCGTGCGAGGTGCCCAGTTCGCCGAGGACCTCGCGCAGCAGGTCCGCGAACTCGTCCGGGGAGGCGACCCGTTCGACCAGGGGGCGGTACTGCTCCAGGATCGCGTCCCAGTCGATGCCGCACATGTTCGGGTCCCAGTAGTAGGCGCGGATGATGCGGCCGGCCTCGTCGTACGCCTGGCGCCATTCGGCGCGCGGGTCCACCTCGTGCAGGATGCGGCGCAGGTCGATCCAGACGGTCGAGTCGCTGTCGCCGGACTCGTTGGAGGGGACGGCACGCAGATCGCCCTCGTCCACGACGACCAGCCGGGAGCCGTCGCCGCTCACCCCGAACCAGTCCAGGTGGTCGACGAGTTCGGACTTCTTCGCCTTGGTGATGTTGAAGAACTCCAGGGTCGGACGGCCGGTCGTGTCGTCCGGGTTGGCGAACGTCTCGCCCAGCGCGCCGGAGATCGGCCAGCGCAGCCAGACCAGGCCGCCGCCCGAGACCGGGCGCAGCGCCGAGTACTTGGAGGCGGTGACCGGGAAGGGCGTCACCCGGCTCTCCAGGCCTTCGAGCTCGACGGTCGTCGTGCTGCCGTCGCCGGGTTCCTCCTCGACCGGGTCGAGGCCGCCCGCGGCGGGCCGCCCGTCCGGGTTCAGCGCGAAGGGGGAGGGCGTGGCCGAGGACAGCGGGACGAGGTACGGACGGCAGCCGAGCGGGAAGGACAGGTCCCCGGTGTGCACGTCGTACACCGGGTCGAAGCCGCGCCAGGACAGGAAGGCCAGATAGCGGCCGTCCCGCGTGAACACCGGATTCTCGTCCTCGAAGCGGCCGTTGGTGACGTCGACGACGAGGCGGTCCTTTATGCGGGCCATCTTGATCTGCCGCAGGGAGCGTCCGATCCCGGGATGCGACCACGTCAGCCAGGCGCCGTCCGGGGAGAAGGCGAGGTCCGTCACCGGGCCGTTGATGGAGCGGATGAGCTCGGTGACCTCGCCTTCCGCGGCCTTCGCCCCGGAGGTGTCGCCGGATTCCGCTCCGGAGGCGTCATCGGACTCCGTGCCGGAGGCGTCACCGGACTTCGCTCCGGGGGTGCCACCGGACTCCCTGTCGGAGGTGTCCCCGGACTCCGTGTCGGAGGTGTCCCCGGACTCCGTGTCCGAGTCGTCTTCGGACTCCGTGCCGGAGAGATCGGCGGATTCCTCCGTCGCGTCGAGGAGGAGCAGCCGCCCGTCGTTCGAGGCGATGGCGAGGCGCTCGCCCCGCGGGTCCGCCACCAGTTCCTGTACGCGGCCCAGCGCGCCGGAGGCGAGGCGGCGCGGCGCGCGGTCGCCGGTCGCGCGCGGCAGGTAGGCGATCTCGACGGCGTCCTCGCCGTCCGCGTCGGTGACGTAGGCGACCTGGCCGCCCGAGCCGAGCATCTCCGGGAGCCGGACCCGTACCCCCGGGGTGTCCGCGATCGTGCGCGCGGGGCCGTCTCGGTGGGTGAGCCAGTACAGGCTGCCACGGACGACGACGGCGCTGGCCCGGCCCGTCTCGTCCACGGAGATGCTGTCCACGTGCTGGGTGGCCGGCACCTGGTACGTACGCCGTCCGGCCCGCGGACCGCCCAGGCGGACGTCGAGGCGGCGCGGAACCGACTCGGGGGCCAGGTTGTCGACGATCCACAGGTCCCCCGCGCACTCGTAGACGACCCGGGTGCCGTCCGACGCGGCGTGCCGGGCGTAGAAGGCGTCGTGATCGGTGTGACGGCGCAGGTCGGAGCCGTCGTACGCGCACGAGTAGAGGTTCCCGATGCCCTCGTGGTCGGAGAGGAACGCGATCCGGTCGCCGACGAACATCGGACAGGCGAGGTGGCCTTCGAGGTCGGCGACCAGTTGCCGGCCGTGCAGCCAGAGCCGGCCCGTGGCCCCGCCCCGGTACCGCTTCCAGGCGGCCGGTTCGTGCGGCGGGGTGCCGGTGAGCAGCAGGGTCCTGCGCTCGCCGTCGATGTCGGCGACGCCGATGTCCGAGACCGGGCCCCAGGGGAGCTTGCGGCCGGGGTCGCCGTCGGTGGGGACGCTGTAGGCCCAGGTGAAGTACGAGAAGGGCTGGCCGTGCGAGGCGACGGCGAGGATGTCGCCGTCGGGGGACCAGCCGCAGACCTGGGTGTCCGCGCTGCCCCAGTAGGTGAGCCGTCGGCCCGATCCGCCGTCCACCGGCGTCAGATGGATCTCGGGGACGAAGCTGCGCCAGCTCGTGTACGCGATGCGCCGGCCGTCGGGGGAGAAGCGGGGGTGGCCGACCTTCGTGCGGTCGACGGTGAGCCGCCAGGCGCGCCCCCGGCCGTCGAGCGGGGCCAGCCACAGGTCGTCCTCGGTGACGAAGCACAACCGGTCGCCGCTCAGGTGCGGGAAACGCAGATAGCCGGGGGAGTTCTCGTTCGTGGTCGCCTTCTCGTACTCGTCGCTCACCTCCCCATGCTTTTCCGCTGGACGGGCCCCGGCAACTCGTGGAACCGGGGGCGCGTTGCGGGATGTGGGTGCGGCCGGTGGTGCGGGAGGCGCGCATGGGGCGCGTTCCCGACCAGACGCGCCCCCTCGTCCGCCGCTTCCCCGCCTCGAACCTCCCGTCTCCCGTCTCCCGGCACCCCCGCCCACGGCCGACGTGACCCAGCACACGTACGAAACGGTTTCGTTTCGTTGACGTGAGGGGTATCTTCAGAGACATACGAATCCGTGTCGTTCGAAGCAGGAAAGGTGAGTGGGATGGCTGAAGCCGCAACGGTGCGTCGCAGTCGGATCACACCCGAGCGTGAGGCCGAGCTGTACACGGCCGTGCTCGACCTGCTTCGGGAAGTCGGCTACGACGCCCTCACGATGGACGCCGTCGCCGCCCGTACCCGTTCCAGCAAGGCCACCCTCTACCGCCAGTGGGGCGGCAAGGCCGAGCTCGTCGTGAAAGCGCTGCGGCATCAGAAGCCGCTGAAGTTCTCCGACGTGGACACCGGGAGCCTGCGGGGCGACTTCCTGGCCCTCGCCCTCCGGCAGGACGACTGCCAGATGGAGCAGGACTCCGCGCTGATGCGGGGGCTGGCCATGGCGGCGCACGGAAATCCGGATCTGCTGAAGGCGTTCCGGGAGTGGCTGATCGAGCCGGAACTGGAAGAGCTGCGCCGGGTGCTCCAGCGCGGTGTCGAACGCGGTGAGATCCGCGCGGACAATCCGGCGACGCAGTACGTGATGCACATGCTCATCGGTGCCTTCGCGGCTCGCACGATGATCGACGAACTCCCGCCGACGCAGGCCTTCCTGCATTCGTACATCGACGCCGTGGTCCTCCCCGCTCTCGGCGCCTGAATCACACCCTCCCTTCGCCCTTTCACCTCCGCAAGTCGCTGTAGTCGGACCTGACGCGCCGCTCACGTCGTCGGGCTGATCCCCCCTGCCCCCACACGGGTGATCACGCCAGCCCCTGCCATCCCACGACCTGACCGGGAGTACGCCCTCGTGGCCACGTTCCTCTGCAAACTCGGCCGACTCGCCTTCCGGCGACGGCACTTCGCCGCCCTGATATGGGTGGCCCTGCTGACACTCGCAGGCGTCGGCGCCGCCTCCGCGCCCGTCGCCGGATCGTCCTCCTTCTCGATCCCCGGCACCGAGGCCCAGAAGGCCTTCGACCTGCTGGAGAGCCGCTTCCCCGGTATGAGCGCCGACGGAGCGACCGCGCGTGTCGTCTTCAAGGCACCCGCCGGCGAGAAGATCGCGGACAAGGACAACAAGGCGACGGTCGAGAAGGCCGTCAAGGTCCTCGGCACCGGGTCCGAGGTCACCTCGGTCGCCGACCCGTTCAAGAGCCACGCCGTGAGCAAGGACGGATCGATCGCCTACGCCTCGGTGAAGTACGAGGTCTCCGGCATGGAGCTGAAGGACGCCTCGAAGGACGCCCTGAACGCCGCCGCGCAGGACGCGCGGGACGCCGGACTGACCGTCGAGGTGGGCGGTGACGCGCTCCAGGCGACGCCCGAGACCGGTTCCACCGAGGTCATCGGCATCGCGATCGCCGCGGTCGTCCTCGTCATCACCTTCGGTTCCCTGATCGCGGCCGGGCTGCCGCTGCTGACCGCGCTGATCGGCGTCGGCATCGGCGTCTCGACGATCACCGCCCTCGCCAGCGTGCTCGACCTCGGCTCCACCACCTCCACCCTCGCGATGATGATCGGCCTCGCGGTCGGCATCGACTACGCCCTGTTCATCGTCTCCCGGTACCGGGCCGAGCTGGCCGAGGGCCGCGAACGCGAGGAAGCGGCCGGACGGGCCGTCGGCACGGCGGGCTCGGCGGTGGTCTTCGCCGGACTGACCGTCGTGATCGCGCTGGTCGGTCTCTCGGTCGTCAACATCCCGATGCTGACGAAGATGGGTGTCGCGGCGGCGGGCACGGTCGCCATCGCCGTCCTCATCGCGCTGACGATGATCCCCGCGCTGCTCGGATACGCGGGCCGCAGGGTCCAGCCGGCCGGCAAGAAGAGCAGGCTCCTCGGCGGCGGCCGTGCCGCCAAGAAGGAGGGCAAGCCCAACATGGGCACCCGCTGGGCGAGCTTCGTCGTCCGCCGCCCGCTCGCCGTGCTGCTGCTCGGCGTGGTCGGCCTCGGCGCGGCGGCCATCCCGGCGGCCTCGCTCGAACTGGGCCTGCCCGACGACGGTTCACAGCCGACGTCCACCACGCAGCGCCGCGCCTACGACCTGCTCTCCGACGGCTTCGGGCCCGGCTTCAACGGCCCGCTGATGGTCGTGGTCGACGCCAAGGCGAGCGACGACCCGAAGGGCGCGGTCGCCCGGGTGACCGACGACGTGAACGACCTCAAGAGCGTCGTCTCGGTCAGCCCGGCGACGTACAACAAGGCCGGCGACACCGCGATGATCACGGTGGTCCCCGACGCGAAGCCGTCCTCCGTCACGACCGAGGACCTGGTCCACTCCATCCGTGACGCGGGCGGCGAGATCAAGGCCGACACGGACTCGACGGTTCTGGTCACCGGCTCCACGGCCATGAACATCGACTTCTCGCAGAAGCTCAACGACGCGCTGATCCCGTATCTCGCGCTCGTGGTCGGCCTGGCGTTCCTGCTGCTGATCGTGGTGTTCCGCTCGATCCTCGTCCCGCTGAAGGCGGCCCTCGGCTTCCTGCTCAGCGTGATGGCGGCGCTCGGCGCGGTCGTCGCGGTCTTCCAGTGGGGCTGGCTGTCCGGCCTGATGGGCGTCGAGGAGACCGGCCCGATCATGTCCATGATGCCGATCTTCATGGTGGGCGTCGTCTTCGGTCTGGCCATGGACTACGAGGTGTTCCTCGTGACCCGCATGCGCGAGGCCTACGTGCACGGGGAGAAGCCCGGCCAGGCGATCGTGACCGGGTTCAAGCACGGCGCACGCGTCGTCACGGCGGCCGCGGTCATCATGATCGCCGTCTTCTCCGGGTTCATCGGCTCCAGCGAGTCGATGATCAAGATGATCGGCTTCGGCCTCGCGATCGCCGTCTTCTTCGACGCGTTCGTCGTGCGGATGGCGCTCGTCCCGGCGGTGCTCGCGCTGCTGGGCAAGAAGGCCTGGTGGCTGCCGAGGTGGCTGGACCGCGCGCTGCCGAACGTGGATGTCGAGGGTGAGGGTCTGCGCGCGCTCGACGAGAAGCCGCGCGACGGTGACGGCGACCGGGAACTGGCCCGCGTCTGAACCTTCTGACCCGTGAGGTCTCACCGGTGCCTCATCGGTGAGACCTCGCCGGTCACTCGGCGAGGTACCGACGGGCAGTCAGTGAGCCACCGGGGTGGCGGCCGTGTACGTACGGCGCAGAAAGCGCATGAGCGCCTTCGTGTCGAGCTGCACGACCGCCACCCCGTGCGCCGAATGGAACTCGAGGACGGCCTGGACGCGGCCGCACGGCCAGATGCGGACGTCGCCGCTGCTCACGGGGACGCGCAGGCCCTGTTCGAGGAGTTCGCGGTCGAAGACCCACTCGTGGGGGCCGGGCAGCGTGATGTGCACCTGGCGAGGGTCGGCCTCCGGGTCGTACCGGAGGGCCACCGGGACGGCCCGGTGTTCGTCGTCGGCGGAGTCGGCGGTGTCGGTGACGATATGGGCGCGTGCGTACTGTTCGACAGCATGCATGAACCGACTCCTTACGCTGTGTCACATATGCGGAAGCTGTGAATCCGTCACTATTCCAATGTCGCACATCTCACGGAAACCGCTCTCCGGCCGCCCGTGACCATCTCCTTCAAGAACGCCTGCCCGGTCATGGCGCGCGCATGTGTGCGTCGGCGGTCACATTCGTTCCGCGGGGCGGATCATGCCGACGGAAGCCGGGCGGGCTGGGCGGATCATGCCGACGTGAGCCGGGCGGACGGAACCGCTCCCGTCGTCCCGTCCGCCGCCATGCCGACCGCGCCGGGCGTGAACTGCTCGCTGGTTCACGCCCGTCGCGGGTTATTCGTGGGCTCATCGCTCTTGCAAGTCATTCGCAACAAGGCACTATCATCGAACGGTGCATGTGCCTGACGGATTCATCAATGCCCCGGTCTCCGCCGTCACGGGAGTGGTCGCCGCCGGCGCCATCGCCGTGAGCCTGCGGGGTGCCCGCCGCGAACTCGACGAACGGACCGCGCCGCTCGCCGGCCTCGTCGCCGCCTTCATCTTCGCCGTGCAGATGCTGAACTTCCCGGTCGCCGCCGGGACCAGCGGACATCTGCTCGGCGGCGCCCTGGCCGCGATACTCGTCGGCCCCTTCACCGGTGTCCTCTGCGTCTCCGTCGTCCTGCTCATGCAGGGCATCCTCTTCGCGGACGGCGGCCTCACCGCGCTCGGCGTGAACATCACCGACATGGCGATCGTCACCACCGTCGTCTCGTACGCCGTCTTCCGCGGCCTGGTGAAGGTGCTGCCCCGCAAGCGGCGTTCGATCACCGTCGCGTCCTTCGTCGCCGCGCTGCTGTCCGTTCCGGCCGCCGCCCTCGCCTTCACCTTCCTCTACGCGATCGGCGGCACCACCCCTGTCGCCATCTCCAAGGTCGCCACGGCCATGATCGGCGTCCATGTCCTCATCGGCGTCGGCGAGGCCGCGATCACCGCGCTCACCGTCGGCGCCGTCATCGCCGTACGGCCTGACCTCGTGTACGGCGCCCGCGGCCTCCAGCAGCGGCTCAAGCTGCGGGTGAACGGCGAGCTGGTCGACACCCCCGCGCCCGTCGCCCCCGTCGCCGCGCGCTCCTCGCACCGCAAACTGTGGATCACCGGCCTGGGCGCCTCCCTCGTCCTCGCCGGATTCGTCAGCTTCTACGCCTCCGCCAACCCCGACGGCCTGGAGAAGGTCGCCAAGGACAAGGGCATCGACGCGAAGGTCGAGAAGCACGCCACGGAGGACTCGCCGCTCGCCGGATACGGCGTCAAGGACGTCTCCGACGCCCGCGTCTCCGGCGGTCTCGCGGGGGTGATCGGCGTCGGCGTCACCGTCGTCGCCGGCACCGGTGTCTTCTGGGCGGTCCGCAGGCGCCGTACGTCCGACAGCTCGCCCACCTCCGTGCCGGAAGGCGTCTGAGGTGGGCGCGGGCCACGCCCACAAGCTCTACCGGCACGGGCACTCGCCGGTGCACGCCCTCCCGCCGCACACCAAGCTCGCCGCCACCCTGGGCTTCGTGATCGTGGTCGTCTCCACCCCGCGCGAGGCGATGTGGGCGTTCGCGCTGTACGCCGCGCTGCTCGCGGTGGTGGCCCGCCAGGCCCGCGTACCGGCGGGCTTCCTCCTGAAGCGGCTGCTGATCGAGATCCCGTTCGTGGCGTTCGCGGTGCTGATGCCCTTCGTGGCGGAGGGCGAGCGGGTGGACGTGCTGGGAATGTCCCTGAGCGTCGACGGCCTGTGGGGCGCCTGGAACGTCCTCGCCAAGGGCACCCTCGGCGTCGCCGCCTCCGTCCTCCTCGCCTCCACGACCGAACTGCGTGAACTGCTCCTCGGACTGCAACGGCTGAAGCTCCCGCCGCTCCTCGTGCAGATCGCCTCCTTCATGATCCGGTACGGCGATGTCATCACCGGCGAGATGCGGCGCATGCGGATCGCCCGGGAGTCGCGCGGTTTCGAGGCGAGCGGCGTGCGGCACTGGGGAGTGCTCGCCAAGTCGGCGGGCGCGCTGTTCATCCGCTCCTACGAGCGCGGGGAACGCGTGCATCTCGCCATGGTGAGCCGCGGGTACGCCGGTTCCATGCCGGTCATCGACGAGGTGACCGCTTCCCGGGCGCAGTGGTCGTACGCCCTCGCCCTTCCGTTCGCCGCCCTGGTCGTATGTCTGTTGGGATGGACGCTGTGATGTCTGCCGGTACACCTGGGGAGACGGCTGTGGAGAGCGCTGAGGGGATGCCCGAGCGGATGACCGAGGACAGGTCCGGAGGGACGCCCGGGGGGACGCACGCCGTGCCCGCATCGCTGGAGGTATCCGGCCTCGCCTTCGCCTACCCCGACGGGCACCAGGCCCTGTTCGGCGTCGACTTCACCGTCGGGCGCGGCGAGCGCGTCGCGCTGCTCGGCCCGAACGGCGCCGGCAAGACCACCCTCGTCCTGCACCTCAACGGCATCCTGACCGGCGGCGCCGGGACGGTGACGGTCGCCGGACTCCCGGTCGGCAAGCGGCACATGGCCGAGATCCGGCGCAAGGTCGGCATCGTGTTCCAGGACCCGGACGACCAGTTGTTCATGCCGTCCGTGCGGGAGGACGTCGCCTTCGGTCCTGCCGCCGCGGGGCTGAAGGGCGACGCACTGGAGGAACGCGTCCGTACGGCTCTGGAGCGCGTCGGCATGGAGGCCTTCGCCGACCGCCCGCCGCACCACCTCTCCTTCGGGCAGCGGCGCCGCGTCGCCGTCGCGACGGTGCTGGCGATGGAGCCCGAGATCCTCGTCCTCGACGAACCCTCCTCCAACCTCGACCCCGCCTCCCGGCGCGAACTCGCGGACATCCTGCGCTCGTTGGACGTCACCGTGCTCATGGTCACCCACGACCTGCCGTACGCCCTCGAACTGTGCCCGCGCTCCCTCGTCCTGAGCGACGGCGTGATCGTCGCCGACGGCCGCACCGGCGACCTGCTCTCCGACGACGAGCTCATGCGCACCCACCGTCTGGAGCTGCCCTTCGGGTTCGACCCGCGCTCCGTGACAATGGGGGCGTGACCAAACAAGAGGACGTCGGGCCGCCGGACGGCTCGCTGCTGCTCGACGACCAGTTGTGCTTCGCGCTGTACGCCGCCCAGCGCGCCGTGACCGCCGCGTACCGCCCGCTGCTGGAGGAGCTCGGCCTCACCTACCCGCAGTACCTCGTCCTGCTGGTCCTCTGGGAGCGGGGCGAGACCACGGTGAAGGAACTGGCCGGTGCCCTCCACCTCGACTACGGCACGATGTCTCCGCTGCTCAAGCGGCTGGAGTCGGCGGGGCTGGTGCGCCGTGAGCGCTCGGCGCACGACGAACGCTCCGTGCGCGTCGCCCTCACCGGGCGCGGCGAACTGCTGAGGGAGCGCGCGGAGGAGGTGCCGCAGGCCCTGCTGACGGCGACCGGCATGAGCGGGGCCGACGTCACGCGCCTGCGCGAGGAGCTCCGGCTGCTGACGGAGCGCGCGGAGGGTGCGGCGGCCCGGGGCCGCTGACCCGCCGGGGGGGGGCTTCGGGGCCTCGCCCTGCCCGGGGCTCGTGACCTCGCCTGTCCGGGGCTTCGTGACCTCGCCCTGCCCGGTGCTTCGGGGCCTCGCCCTGTCGGCTGTCCGCGGTTTCCGCCCCCCTGGGCATTCCGGGCTCCATACCGGCCAGTACCTTGTGCACGATGTACTTGTGCACTTCTGTGTTGTCCACTCAGGGGGAGGTCCTGCCGTGATCGACGGCGCCGTTGTCGACACCCGTCCGACGAAGATCATGTATGTCGCCGAGGCCACCGCGCACGGCGGCCGGGACGGCTATGTGACCAGCCAGGACGGGCAGCTCGAACTGAAGGTCGCGATGCCCCCGGCGCTGGGCGGCGACGGGAACGGCACGAACCCGGAGCAGCTGTTCGCGGCCGGGTACAGCGCCTGCTTCCACAACGCGCTGGTGCTGGTGGGCCGCCGCGCCGGCTACGACCTCTCCGGTTCCACGGTCGCGGCGAAGGTCGGGATCGGCCCCAACAAGCAGCGCGGCTACGGACTGGCGGTGGCCCTGAGTATCTCGCTCCCCGTCGTCGACCAGGAGGTGGCGACCAGGCTCGTGGACGCGGCGCACGAGGTCTGCCCGTACTCGAACGCCACCCGCGGCAACATCGAGGTCACGATCGTACTGGGCTAGGGGCCCTGGGAATCGAAGGCCGGGGACGCGTGTTGCACTCAGTGTTGGCAGTGGTGAGGCGACAGGGAGCGCGGGCGTGGACGTGAACGGCACAGTGGCCGAGGGCTTCGAGCCGGTCAGGGAGGCGTTCGCGGGCAACTTCGCGGCGCTGGGGGACCGGGGCGCCGCCGTCACCGTGTACCGCGACGGGCGCAAGGTCGTCGACCTGTGGGGCGGCACCCGCGACGTCGACGGCACCGAGCCCTGGCAGCGCGGCACCGCGCAGATCGTGCGCTCCGCGACGAAGGGCGTCGCCGCCGCCGTACTCCTGCTGCTCGCGCAGCGCGGTCACCTCGGCCTGGACGCGCCGGTCGGCGAGTACTGGCCCGAGTACAAGGCGCGCGGCAAGGAGCACACGCGCGTGCGGCACCTGCTCGCGCACCGGGCCGGAGTGCCCGTCCTCGACCGTCCGCTCACCCCCGCCGAGGCCGCCGACCTCGACCTCGCGGCCGCCGCGGTGGCCGCGCAGACGCCGGTGTGGGAGCCCGGGACCGAGCAGGGGTACCACGCGCAGACGTACAGCTGGCTGACCGGCGAGCTGGTCCGGCGGGTGACCGGGCGCACGATCGGCCGGTGGATCGCGGACGAGATCGCCCGGCCGCTGGACCTGGACCTGTGGGTCGGGCTTCCGGAGGCGGCGGCCGGCCGGGTGGGGCGGGTCGCACAGGTCGAGGCGCTGTCGACGCCCGGCGGTCTGAAGACCCGTCCGAAGCGGGCGGTCTCCGAGGCGTACGCCGACCCGGAGAGCCTCACCCGCCGCGCCTTCGCCGCGATCACCCCGATGCCCGACGAGAACGATCCCGCCTACCGCGCGGCCGTCCTGCCGGCCTCGAACGGCATCGCCACGGCCGACGGCCTCGCCCGCTTCTACGCCGCGCTGATCGGGGAGGTGGACGGCGTACGGCTGTTCACACCGGAGACGGTGGCGGCCGCGCGGGCGGAACAGTCCGCGGGACCCGACCGGGTCCTGGTCGTCAACACCCGGTTCGGCCTCGGCTACATGCTCCACGGCGGGGCGTCGCCGCTGCTCTCCCCGGGCTCCTTCGGCCACCCCGGCCGCGGCGGCGCCCTCGGCTTCGCCGACCCCGAGTCGGGCATCGCCTTCGGATACGTCACCAACGGCTTCCGCACGAGCGTGACGGCGGACGCGCGGGCGCAGGCGCTGGTACGGGCCGTACGGACGACCGTCGACGCGTAGCCGCCGGACCGAGGACGCCTCCCCGACCGGCGGGCTCACGGCGGTCCACGGCGGGTCGCGTTCGCCGCGAGCCGCCTACCCGGCGTGCAGCATCAGGCCGATCCCCACGACCAGGAGTCCCGCCGCCGCGATTCTGGGCGCTCCGAACCGTTCCTTGAAGAAGATCGCCCCGATGGCGGCGCCCACGATGATCGAGGACTCCCGCAGGGCCGCGATCGGAGCCAGTGCGGCCCGTGTCTGGGCCCACAGCACCAGCCCGTAGGCCGTGACGGAGAGCGCCGCGCCGAGGAAGCCGACGGCGGCGTACGGCCTGAGCGCCGAGACCGTCCCACCGCGCCAGCGGTGCAGCGCGTACGCCGGGATCACCACGCCCTCGATCGCCATCAGCCAGGCGATGTACCCGAGGGAGCTGCCGGACGCGCGCACGCCCAGACCGTCGACGACGGTGTACGCGGCGATCGACACGCCCGTCGCGAGCGCGGCGCCGATCGCCGCCCAGTTGGGCCGACGGCCGCGCAGCCCCCACAGGGCGACACCCGTCAGCCCCGCGCAGGACAGCGCGACGCCGGAGGCCGCCCACCCGTCGGGCACCTCGTGCGCGAAGACCGCGGCCAGCACGGTGACGACCAAGGGGGCGGTGCCCCGCGCGATCGGATAGGCCTGCCCGAAGTCGCCGAGCCGGAAGGAACGCATCAGCAGCACGTAGTACGCGATGTGGATGAGGGCCGAGGCGATGAGGTACGGCCAGGCCCCGGACGCGGGGAACGCCACGAACGGCACCATGACCAGACCGATCAGCATGCCGCCGCCCGCGATCAGCGTGAAGCCGACGAGCTTGTCGGTGATGCGGTGCGCGATCGCGTTCCAGCTGGCGTGGGTGACCGCCGCGAGCAGCACCGCCGCGGTGACGAGGGGGGTCACGCGATGGGCTCGCGCACGTCCACCAGCGTGCCGCCCGCGTGGGCGATCAGGCTCTTCGGGTCCATCGGGAAGACGGTGTACGAGGTGCCCGCCGAGGTCCACACCGTGTCGTGGTCGAGCAGCGAACGGTCCACCAGGACACGGATCTTCGTACGGTGTCCGAAGGGCGGTACGGCGCCGGTCGCGTACCCCGTCGACTCCCGCACGAGGTGCGCCCCGGCCCGGGTGATCTTCTCGGCGCCCAGCTCCCGCTGGACGAGCTCCATGTCGACCTGCGCCGAGCCGTCCAACAGCAGCAGCACCGGAGCCCCGTCCGCCGCGAAGAAGAGCGACGTGCAGATCTGGCTCAGTTCGCAGCCGATCGCGGCGGCGGCCTCGGCGGCGCTGCGGGTCGCGCCGGGGAAGCGACGGACGCGCCCGATCACCTCGTCGAGCCCCAACGCCCTCAGGGCCTCGGCGAAAAGGGGGTGGACGGCGTTCTCGGCGGGGGGCTGCCCCTCGCCGGCGTTCTCATCGGTGGCGGTCATGAGAGGCACGCTAGCGGTCGGTGTACGCGCCACGCGAGCGGGTCCCGTGCAGGTCGCCGGGGCCGCTCGGTCCCACCGGAATTCCCCCACCGGGGCGTCGACGAGGGACGCGGCGTGTGGGAGGGAAGGCCGACCGGGCGGCCTCGTCCGGGTCGTCGACGCCCGTGGCCGGGGAGGGTGTGTTCCCGGGGATGAGGTGTGTTCGGGGGAGTCAGCTGCCCGACTTCAGCAGTGCCGCCACGATCGGCCCGGCCGTGCTGCCGCCGTGGCCGCCCTGCTGGACGACGCCCGCCGCCGCCAGGTCGCCCTTCCACGCCGTGAACCAGCCGTTCGGCTTCTTCTGGTTGTCGACCTCGGCGGAGCCGGTCTTGGCGCCGTAGTCGGGGCCGAGGCCGGACATGGCCTCGGCGGCGGTGCCGGCGGCGGCCGTGTACCGCATGACCTCGCGCAGCTGGGAGAGCGTGGACGCCGACAGGGTGCGGGACGCCGTGGCCAGGGTGCGGTGGTCGACCGACGGGGCCACCAGGTACGGCTGGTGGAAGGTGCCGGACTTGACGGTGGAGGCGACGGACGCCATGTTCAGCGGGTTCATGCGGACCCCGCCCTGGCCCATCAGCGACGCGGCCATCTGCGCGGCGCTCTGCACCGGCACCGCGCCGTCGAACGACGGCACACCCACGGCCCAGTTGTTCCTGCTCAGACCGAAGACCTGCTGGGCCTGCTTGGTCAGGTCGTCGTTCTTCAGCTTCTTCGCCTGGCTGATGAAGGCCGTGTTGCAGGATCGCGCGAAGCTCGCCTTGAACGTGCCGTTCTTGATCTCGAAGTCGTCGTCGTTGTGGAACTTCCACCCGCCGTACGTCGACGTCTTGGGGCAGGGGTGCTCCTTGTCGGCCGAGGCCAGACCCTTGTCGAAGAGCAGCGAGGCGGTGATGACCTTCATCGTGGAGCCGGGCGCGAGGGAGCCCTGGAAGGCGGTGTTGAAGCCGTGGCCGCTGTTCGCGACGGCGAGGATCTCGCCCGTCGAGGGGCGCATCAGGACCACGGACGCCTTCTCCTTGGCGGCCACCTGGCGCTCCGCCTCCGCCTGGAGGGTCGCGCTGAGCGTCGTCTTCACGGTGCCCGGGGTGCCTTCGCTGAGCGTCACCAGGGTCTTGTCGGGGGTCTTCTGGGCGCCCTTCTTCGCGGCCTTGCGGATCACGCGCAGCTCGATGCCCGCCTTGCCGCCGGCCGTCTTGCCGTACTTCTCGCGCAGTCCGTCGAGGACCGTCCCCAGGGAGGGGTACGTGGCGGCGGTCAGCTCGCCGCCCTCGCTGTCGAGCGCGGTGACCGGCGGGGTCCCCGACGCCCCGGTGACCAGCCGGTCGCCGTCCTGGAGGTCCGGGTGGACGACGGACGGCTTCCAGCCGACCAGCGCCGCGCCGTCCTTCGCCCGGCGCACCACCGTCATCCTCGACGTGTACGTCAGGGGCTTGGTCCTGCCCTTGTAGGTGACGGTGGCCTTGACGTCGAACGGGACGTCGGCGCCCGACGGCTTGCCGCGCTTCAGGGTCACGCCGGTGATGTGGGCGTCCTTGCCGTAGCCGGCCAGCGTGGTCGTGGCGGCCGTCGCGTCGTCGGTGGCGGCGGCGGCCGCGGTGACGTCGCCGCTCTGCCAGGCGGTGAGGAAGGCGGAGGACGCCAGACGGATCTCGGCCGCGGACAGCGGGCCCGTCCTGACGGTCTTGCGGGTGGTGGCCGTGGTCCCCTCGTCGGCGGCCGCGCCACTGCCGTACAGGCTGTACGCACCGAACGCCCCGCCGACGACGGCCACGGCGATCACTCCGCCGAGTACGGCGGGCTGCTTCGTCTTCCGCCGTTCGGCGACGCGCCTTCTCTTGCCCACAGCTTTCAGCCCTCCGCCGTCCCCTGATGCCCCGTGACACACCCCCGTGCCTCTCGCTCCTCAACGAGAAGGCCCACCCTAGGGTCCCGTTCTGTGCGGAGCGACTTCAGCCGCCCGTTCGTAGCACAGCTGCGACGATCGGACCGGCCGCGTCTCCGCCGTGGCCGCCCTCCTGGGTCATGGCGGCGGCCGCGATGTCGTTCCGGTATCCCGTGAACCAGCTGTTGGACACGGCCTGGCCGTCGACCTCGGCGGAGCCGGTCTTGGCGCCGATGGAGCCGTCGAGCCGATGCATCACCGTGGCGGCGGTGCCGCTGACCGCCGTGCGGTTCATCATCGAGCGCAGCTGCGCGACCGTGCTGCTGGACAGACCCTTCGCGGTGGCCAGTTCACGGTCGTCCAGGGAGCGCGGCACGATGACCGGCTGCCGGAAGACGCCCGTCATCGCGGTCGCCGTCACCGACGCCATGTTCAGCGGGCTCATCTGGACCTGGCCCTGGCCGATCATGTTGGCCGCCGTGTCCGGTCCTCCGGAGGCGGGCACCGAGCCGTCGAAGGACGCGATGCCGGTCTTCCAGTTGTCCTGCCCGAGCCCGAAGCGCAGCTGGGCCTCGTCGGTCAGCGAGTCGACCTTCACCTCGTCCGCGTAGTTCACGAACGCGGTGTTGCACGAGCGCGCGAAGCTGTCGGAGAGCGTGGCGTTCTCCTGCGGCTTCATGCCCGTGAGGTTGTGGAAGGTTTGGCTCTGCCAGACCCCGGTGTCCGTGCAGGGCGCGGGACCGTTCGCCGTCGTGACGCCGTTGTCGATGAGGGTCGCCGCGCTGATGATCTTCATCGTGGAGCCGGGCGCGAGCTTGCCGAGGAAGGCCGCGTTGAAGCCGTCCTTGCGGTGGTTGGCGACGGCCAGCACCTCGCCGGTGCTCGGCTTCACCGCCACCACGGAGGACTCGGAGTATCCCGTGACCGCCTTCTCGGCCGCGGCCTGCGCGCTCGCGCTGAGTGTCGTACGGACCTTGCCCGCCCGCCCCTTGGCGAGGGTGACCAGCGTCGTGTCGCCGCCGCTCTCCTCGCCCGCGTGCCGGATCGCCAGCTCGATGCCGGGGGAGCCGCCGGCCGTGTCGCCGTACTTCTCGCGGAGCGCGTCCAGGATCGGCCCGAGCGACGGGTACTTCTCCTTCGTCAGGACAACGTTGTTCCGGTCCACGGCCTCGATGGCTGGGCTCGACGACTCGCCCGTGACCAGGGTGTCCCCGTCCTTCAGCTCCGGGTGGAGGACGGACGGTTTCCAGGCGACCAGCGCCTTCCCGGTGGTCTCCCCCCGGACGACGGTCAGTTCGGAGTCGTACGAGAAGGGCTTGCTCTTCCCGTCCAGGGACACCTTGGCCTTGACGGAGAACGGCACGGTCGCCCCGGACGGCGTGCCCGGCGTGATCCTCACGTCGGTGAGGTGCGCGTCGTCGCGGTAACCGGTGAGCAGTCGCTCGGCGTTCGACGCGTAGTTCGTGCGGGCCGCGGCGTCGGCCGCGTCGCCCTTCTCCCAGGCCGCGAAGAACGCGCGGCTGGTCTCCTTGATCTCGGTGCCGCTCGGTGGTCCGGTCTCCACCGGAGCGGGCCCGTCGGCGCGACCACCGCCGTCCCCGCTGATAGCGGTCACCACGTTGTAGGCGCCGTACCCGGCGCCGCCCACCATCACCGCGAACACACTGCCGATGACGGCAGCTTTTGCCCCCTTGCGCATCGCGCGATCCCTCCCCGTGAACCCTTCTCCGAACTTCTGAACGCGTTCAGAAAAGCCGGTCCACCCCGCACTGTAGGCGCGGGTGGGGCGCATGGTGCAGACCTTCGCCGAATCGTTAGCCCTATGCATCGATTCACATACGTGAACAGCGTTCGCCGATGAGGATCGCGGCCCTTCGCGATCCTCCGCCCCGCGCCGGGCCGAGGGCTCTACCAGTCGGTCAGGTCGACCAGCAGATCGCAGTGCGGGTCGTCCGGGGACGGCCGTTGGTACTGCTCTTCCCCGAGGAGGGAGGGCACCGAAGCGATCAGCGCGGTGTGGGGCGTCTCCGTCAGGCGGATGTCCGCGCCGATGACGCCGGGCCGGTCGGGACGCTGCACGTACAGGCGCAACAGGCCGTCGCCGTGCATCAGGAAGCCGATCAGGAAGGGGTTCTCGTCGTCGCCGGGGTCGGACAGGGCCCGCACGACGGTGAGTGCCCGGCCCTGTTCGGGTTCCGGGTCCGGGGTGATCTCCTCCGGGCGCAGGCGGATGAGCGTCATCCCCATGACCTCGTCGACGTCACCGCTGCTGTGGATCCGGGGTCCAGTCAGGACGGTACGCAGCAGGCCGGGGATCCAGTAAGGGGTCACCGTGTCGTTGGGGATCTCGTAGAGCAGGTTCATGACGTGCTCGCCCTCTCCGGCACGGATGGCGATCCGTACGGCACCGGGGGCGGGCAGGACGCCGCGCAGGCGGCAGTGGGCTGCGACCGGGGCGTTCAGGTGGTACAGAAGTCGGCGGGTGACATCCGCCTGCTGCTCTCGGTCTTCCGGGTCTGTCACGGATGCATCCCTGCGGGGCACTTGTCGTTCCGTCGGCTGCGGCGGAAAGCGTCGACGACGCCGATCCTCTGTCCCCTGCCGGCCTCGTACAACCCGTCCTCCGTCGTTCGCGTGCCGCCGACGGCCGAAAACGGCCAGGAGGGCCCGGCAGGTTGCCGTGCCCTCCTGGTGTATCCGCCCGGCTAGACCCAGGTGTCCAGCCACATCCGGGATCTCCATTGGTCGATGGGGATCGCCTGGCCCGTGTAGATCGGCCAGAAGTAGATGAAGTTCCAGGCGATCAGCAGGACCAGGACGCCCGCTCCCACGGCGCCGACGACTCGGCGGCGTTCTCCGGAGCCGGGTGGGCCGAGGATCGCGCCGATCATCATCGTGACGGCGAGACAGAGGAACGGCACGAAGACGACGGCGTAGAAGAAGAAGATCGTGCGCTCCTGGTACATGAACCAGGGCAGATAGCCGGCCACGATGCCGCAGGCGATCGCGCCCGCCCGCCAGTCGCGGCGGAAGGCCCAGCGCCACAGCACGTAGAGGATCGCGAAGCAGGCGGCCCACCACAGCAGGGGCGTGCCGAGCGCCAGCACCTCACGGGCGCACTTGTCACCCGCGTCGGCGGGGCAGCCGTCCTTGCCGGGCAGCGGGGACTCGTAGAAGTACGAGACCGGGCGGCCGAGGACGAGCCAGCTCCACGGGTTGGACTGGTAGGTGTGCGGCGACGACAGCCCGACGTGGAACTTGTAGACCTCGTGCTCGTAGTGCCACAGGCTGCGCAGCCAGTCCGGGAGGAAGGCGAAGGTGCCGCCCTTGCCGTCCGTCACGGCCCAGTTGCGGAAGTAGCCGCCCTTGCCGTTGTCCGGCGACAGGATCCAGCCGGTCCAGGAGACCAGGTACACGGACAGGGCGACCGGGACCGTCGCCAGGAACGTGATGCCCGTGTCGTGCTTGAGGGCCGCCACGTAGGGGTGGCGGGCGCCCGCCACCCGGCGCGAGGCCGCGTCCCACAGGACCGCCATCACACAGAACGCGGCGAGGATGTACAGCCCGTTCCACTTGGTGCCGATGGCCAGGCCCAGCATCAGGCCCGCCGTCCAGCGCCAGGGCCGCCATCCCAGGCGGGTGGTCTCGGCGGTGTGCGCGTCGGGGTGGGCCACGCCGTCCGCGTCGGTGGGCAGCGCCGCCGCCAGTCGGGCCCGCGCCCTGTCGCGGTCGACGACCAGCGCGCCGAAGGCCGCCAGCACGAAGAACATCAGCACACCGTCGAGCAGCGAGGTGCGGCTCATCACGAAGTGCAGGCCGTCCACCGCCATCAGCGTGCCCGCGAGACAGCCGAGGAACGTCGAACGGAACAGCCGCCGCCCGATCCGGCACAGCAGCAGCACCGACAGCGTGCCGAGCAGTGCCGTCATGAACCGCCAGCCGAAGGGGTTGAACCCGAACATCCATTCGCCGAGCCCGATGACGTACTTGCCGACCGGCGGGTGCACGACATAGGCGGCGTCGGTCGGGATCCGCACGTTGCCGTTGCCCTGGAGGACCAGGTCGTTGGCGTCCTTCGCCCAGTTGACCTCGTAACCGCGGTGGATGAGTGCCCAGGCGTCCTTCGCGTAATACGTCTCGTCGAATATCACCGCCTTCGGACTGCCCAGGTTCCAGAAGCGCATCAGCCCGGCGAGCAGGGTCACCAGGATCGGGCCGCCCCAGCCCGACCAGCGGTTGAACCGGTCGGCGACCTCCCGGCGCAGCCCGAGAGCGGCCCAGATCCCGGGGCCGGGCTCGACGTACGGCGGTACGAGCCGGTCGCGCACATCACTTCTGGGCGGCGCCGTGTAGCCGAATCGGCGCAGCCGCTGCTGCCACGACGGCCGCTGCTCATCGGCGGCCTGGCCCTGCCGGGTGTCCGTGGAGGACGCGGTACTGGTCACCGCGCCATCGTAGGGAACACGTCTGTGGGAGTCCCGTGCCCGGGCCCTTCCGGTCGGATGAGCTTGCCGGGCCGCGCCCCTGCGAGGATGGAACCGTGACAGGAATCCTTGTGTTGGCAGGCACCCCCATCGGCGACATCTCCGACGCTCCGCCACGGCTCGCCGCGGAACTGACCGGGGCCGATGTCATCGCCGCCGAGGACACCCGCAGGCTCCGCCGGCTCACCCAGGCCCTGGGTGTCCAGCCGACGGGGCGCGTCGTGTCGTACTTCGAGGGGAACGAGGCCGCCCGGACCCCGGAACTCGTCGAGGCGCTGGCCGGCGGGGCGCGGGTGCTGCTGGTCACCGACGCCGGAATGCCGTCCGTGTCGGACCCCGGGTACCGGCTGGTCGCCGCCGCGGTCGAGAAGGACATCAAGGTCACCGCCGTACCGGGGCCGTCCGCCGTGCTCACCGCGCTCGCGCTGTCCGGCCTGCCCGTCGACCGCTTCTGCTTCGAGGGCTTCCTGCCCCGGAAGGCGGGCGAGCGGCTGTCCCGGCTGCGGGAGGTCGCCGAGGAGCGCCGGACGCTGGTCTACTTCGAAGCGCCCCACCGGCTCGACGACACCCTCGCCGCCATGGCGGAGGTCCTCGGCACAGAGCGCCGCGCCGCCGTCTGCCGCGAGCTGACCAAGACGTACGAGGAGATCAAGCGCGGCCCGCTGGGCGAGCTGGCCGCCTGGGCCGCCGAGGGTGTCCGCGGCGAGATCACCGTCGTCGTCGAGGGCGCCCCCGACAAGGGTGCCGAGGAACTGGACGCCGACGAGCTGGTGCGCAGGGTGCAGGTGCGCGAGGAGGCCGGGGAGCGGCGCAAGGAGGCGATCGCCGCCGTCGCCGCGGAGGCCGGAATTCCCAAGAGGGACGTCTTCGATGCGGTCGTCGCGGCAAAGAACGCCGCACGAAGCGCCCCATAGAAGGGCAAAGGACTATCGTGAAAAGCAAAGCTCAGGCCGGGTAGGAGGAGCCTTCCGACAAGGAAAGGCCAAGACGCCTCCAACACTCGACAGGCCTGATGCGTTCGCGCCGGGAGAAGCGTCCACTGGAAGCAGGGACGCACCCGTCCCTCGCCTTCGGCGCATCGATGGAATTCAGGGGGAATTCCGTCGACGAAGGCGCTTGTCCAGCGGACAAGAGGAGCTGGCATGAGTGAGACCACAGGACGGACCGGCGGTATCGCCGCTGGTCAGGTCACCGAACAGACCGGGCATCGCAGCGCGGCGACGGCCGTTGTCCACGAATCGTATTCCTTCGCCTGCATGCGCTGCGGGCACGGCTGGGAACAGTCGTACGACATCGAGCACCACCGCGACGCGGAAGGTGGCGAGTTCGTGACGTACGTGGCGAACGGGCACGTCGTGCCGTCGCCGCTCAGCCGGCCCACCTGCCTGAACTGCGACAGCCACGTGGTGCGCATCATGCGCGCCGGCCAGGTGTCCTCCGTTCTCGACTCCATGCACTCCCTGACGCACCGGCAACCTCGCCCGGCAGCGCCCCGGCGGCCCCGGAAGGGCCCCGAGGAGGCCGCACCGGCCGAGTCCTCCGCGACCCCCGAGGCCACCCCCGAGGAGCCGCACCACTGGCATCTGTCGGACCTCCTGCACCCGTTCCAGCACCGCAAGGCGGGCTGACCCGCGAGGTGAGGCCGGGCGTGCCCCCTTCGTAGGATCGGGGCATGCCTTCCTCCGCTTCCGCCGCCCCCGACAAGAACGCCGCACCCCCGCTCCCCGAGCCCCTGCGTGTTCCCGTCGCCGACTCGCACACCCACCTCGACATGCAGTCCGGCACGGTCCAGGAGGGCCTCGCCAAGGCCGCGTCCGTCGGCGTGACGACGGTCGTCCAGGTCGGCTGCGACGTGAACGGCTCCCGCTGGGCGGCCGAGACGGCGGCCGCCTACGACGCCGTCCACGCCACCGTCGCCCTGCACCCCAACGAAGCGCCCCGGATCGTGCACGGTGACCCTGGGGGCACCTCCCAGCCCCCTGGGGCTGGGGGAGGCTGGTCCCGGCAGCCGGGTGGCGACGCCGCGCTGGACGAGGCACTCGCGGAGATCGACCGTCTCGCCGCCCTCCCCCAGGTCAAGGGTGTCGGCGAGACCGGCCTCGACTACTTCCGCACCGGACCCGAGGGCAAGGAGGCGCAGGAGCGCTCCTTCCGCGCCCACATCGAGATCGCCAAGCGGCACGGCAAGGCCCTCGTCATCCACGACCGCGACGCCCACACCGACGTCCTGCGCGTCCTCAAGGAGGAGGGCGCCCCCGAGCGGACCGTCTTCCACTGCTACTCCGGCGACGCCGACATGGCCGAGATCTGCGCCCGCGCCGGCTACTTCATGTCCTTCGCCGGCAACATGACCTTCAAGAACGCCCAGCACCTGCGCGACGCGCTGGCCGTGGCCCCGCTCGAACTCGTCCTCGTCGAGACCGACGCGCCCTTCCTGACCCCCGCGCCGTACCGCGGACGGCCCAACGCGCCGTATCTCATTCCGGTCACGGTGCGCGCCATGGCCGCGGTGCGCGGCATCGACGAAGACACGCTGGCGACCTCGGTCTCCGCCAACACCGCGCGCGCCTTCGATTACTGACCCATAACGGTCCCAGGGCTCTCCCTGGTCGAACGAGCGTCTTTCGCAGGGGAGTGTCGCGACACAGCGTAGTCGCGTCACTTGGGAGAGTGACGACCGCTCCGCTAGGTTCTGGTCGCCCGATCCGGACCCCTGGAGCGTGTCGTCGTGAGCAGCTCGCGGTACGAGCAGTACGAGACGTATGGACCGACCGGTGGCTCAGAAGCCACCACGGTCGTCGTCGGTGTCACCGGCGTCGCCCCCGTGACCGGTGCGCCCGCCGCACCGGACGCACCGACCGTGCCCTTCGGGCTGGACGGGCTCGACGGCCCCGAGGGGGACGGCGTGGTCCGTGCGGCCCGTGCGCCGGGTGCGCCTGGTGCGCCTGGTGTGACGGCGGCTGCGTACGCGGACCGTTCCGGCTACGCGGACCGTTCCGGCCACGCGGACCGTTCCGGCTACGCGGACCGTTCCGGCTACGCGGACCGCTCCGGCTACATGGACCGTTCCGGCTACGCGGAGCGGTCCGGCCATCAGGAGTACTCCAGCCATCAGGAGTACTCCGGCCATGCGGACCACGCGCGTTACGAGCCGTACGGCCAGGGCTACCCGGACCCCTACCGCCCGGCCTACGAGGCGCGCCCGCCCGGGCCCGCCGTGCCCGACGGGCCCCCCGCGCCAGGAGTACCCGGAGTACCCGGCGTACCCGGGGCCTTCGGCGCACGCGGTGCGTTCGCCGTGCGCCGAGTGTCCGGCGCGCCCGATGCGCCGACCGAACCCCGCCTCCCGCGTCAGTCGGCGGACACCGCGGCCGTCGCCACCCCCGCGGGCGGAGGTGCCCTGCCGGGGGCGCGCAAGGCGTACGGGGGTGCCGGGAGCCCTGACGGCACGGACAGGCGTGACGGCGTGCGTGCGACCGGCGGGCGGGCCGAGGCGCGCCGCGCGGCCCGCCGCAAGCGCGCCACCGAGCGCCCGGACGCCCTGCGCCGGCTGCTCCCGCAGGCTCTGGTCGTGGCCTTCCTGGCCGGCGGTACCTCCGCCTTCGTCGCCAACGACAAGGCGATCGAGCTCAGCGTCGACGGCAGACCGCGCACGCTGCACACCTTCGCGGACGACGTGACGGAACTGCTCGCCGACGAAGGCGTGAAGGTGGGGCCGCACGACGTCGTCGCGCCCGCACCCGGCACGGCCCTCGCCAGCGGGGACGAGGTCGCGGTGCGCTACGGGCGCCCGGTGCACCTCACGCTCGACGGAGACCGGCGCAGGGTGTGGACGACCGCGCACACCGTGGAGGGAGCGCTCCGACAGCTGGGGGTGCGTGCCGAGGGCGCTTACGTGTCCACCTCGCGCTCCCAGCGCATCGGACGCGAGGGCCTGGCGCTCCACGTGCGGACCGAGCGCACGGTCACGATCATGGCCGACGGGCGGGCGCGGACGATCCGCACGAACGCCGCGAGCGTCGGGGAGGCCATCGAGGAGGCCGGGATCACCCTGCACGGACAGGACACGACCTCTGTGGCGGCCGGGAGCTTCCCGCGGGACGGCCAGACCGTCACCGTCCTGCGCGTCACCGGGACCAGAGAGGTCCGCGAGGAGCCGATCCCGTTCGAGGTGCGGAGGACGGACGACTCCTCACTGTTCAAGGGCATCGAGGTCGTCGAGCGCCCAGGTCGCTTCGGAGCCCGGCGCGTCACCTACACCCTGCGGACCGTCAACGGTGTCCGGCAGCGGCCGCGCCGCGTCCGGTCCGAGGTGGTGCGGGAGCCGCAGGTCCAGCTGGTCAGGGTCGGTACGAAGCCCCATCCCGTGGCCGTCGACGGTGCCGACCACCTGGACTGGTCCGGCCTCGCCGCGTGCGAGTCGGGCGGCCGCCCCGGCGCGGTGGACCCGTCCGGCACGTACGGCGGCCTCTACCAGTTCGACACCCACACCTGGCACGCCCTGGGCGGCAGCGGGCGCCCCCAGGACGCCCCGGCCGCGGAACAGACCCTCCGGGCGAAGAAGCTGTACGTGCGGCGCGGGGCGAGTCCTTGGCCGCACTGCGGGCCACGGCTGCACGGCTGACCCGCGTCCCCCCGTACCCTTGGCTCGTGACCAGCCCCACCCCCGACGCCCTCCTGGGCCCCGCCGACATCCGCGAACTCGCGGCAGCCCTCGGCGTACGGCCCACCAAGCAGCGCGGCCAGAACTTTGTGATCGACGCGAACACGGTGCGCCGCATCGTACGGACCGCGGAGGTGCGGCCCGACGACGTGGTCGTGGAGGTGGGACCCGGCCTCGGCTCGCTGACGCTGGGCCTGCTGGAGACGGCGGACCGGGTCGTCGCCGTCGAGATCGACGACGTCCTCGCGAGCGCGCTCCCCGCGACGGTGGCGGCGCGCATGCCGGACCGGGCCGATCGGTTCGCGCTCGTGCACTCGGACGCCATGCACGTCCGGGAGCTGCCGGGCCCGCCCCCGACCGCGCTGGTCGCGAACCTCCCGTACAACGTCGCCGTGCCCGTGCTGCTGCACATGCTCGACACCTTCCCGACCATCGAGCGCACCCTCGTGATGGTCCAGGCGGAGGTCGCCGACCGGCTCGCCGCGGCGCCCGGTTCGAAGGTGTACGGCGTGCCGTCCGTGAAGGCGAACTGGTACGCCGAGGTGAAGCGGGCCGGCTCCATCGGACGCAATGTCTTCTGGCCGGCCCCCAACGTCGACAGCGGGCTCGTGGCGCTCACCCGGCGCGCCGAGCCGATCTCCACGACCGCGGCGAAGAGCGCGGTGTTCTCGGCGGTGGACGCGGCCTTCGCGCAGCGCCGCAAGACCCTGCGCGCCGCCCTCGCCGGATGGGCCGGTTCGGCCCCCGCCGCCGAGGCCGCGCTCGTCGCCGCCGGTGTCTCCCCGCAGGCGCGCGGCGAGTCCCTGACGGTCGAGGAGTTCGCCCGGATCGCGGAGAACCGCGGCGAGGCGAACGTCGGGGACACCAAGGGCGCCCGCCGGTACCGCGACGCGAACGCCGACGACAGCGGCGTCGAGCGCGCCGAGCGCGCCGAGCGCGCCGAGAACGCCGAGCGCGCCGAGAACGCCGAGAACGCCGAGCGCGCCGAGAACGCCGAGCGCGCCGAGAACGCCGAGCGCGCCGAGAACGCCGAGAACGAGGAGTCGACCCAGCCGTGACGGTGACGGTACGCGTCCCTGCCAAGGTCAACGTCCAGCTCGCGGTCGGCGGCGCACGCCCCGACGGCTTCCACGACCTGGCCAACGTGTTTCTCGCGGTCGGCCTGTACGACGAGGTCACGGTCACCCCGGCCGACGAGCTGCGCGTCACCTGCGCGGGCCCGGACGCCGCCCAGGTGCCCCTCGACCGGACGAACCTCGCGGCCCGCGCGGCCCTCGAACTCGCCCGCCGGTACGGCATCGACCCCGCCATCCACCTCCACATCGCCAAGGACATCCCCGTCGCCGGGGGCATGGCGGGCGGCAGCGCGGACGGAGCGGGCGCACTGCTCGCCTGCGACGCGCTGTGGGGCACGAACGCCTCGCGCGACGAACTCCTCGACATCTGCGCCGAATTGGGCAGCGATGTGCCGTTCTCCCTGGTGGGCGGCGCGGCGCTCGGCACCGGGCGCGGTGAGCAGTTGCGTGCCCTGGAGGTCGGCGGGACGTTCCACTGGGTCTTCGCGATGGCCGAGCGCGGGCTGTCGACCCCGGCGGTCTTCCGGGAGTTCGACCGGATGAACGAGGGCGTCCGCGTCGCGGAGCCGGTCGCCTCGCAGGACCTGCTGGACGCACTGGCGAAGGGGGACGCGGGTGCCCTCGCGCGCACCGTCTCCAACGACCTCCAGCCCGCGGCCCTCTCCCTCTTCCCGGCCCTCGCCGACACCCTCGCGGCGGGCCGCACGGCCGGCGCCCTCGCCGCGCTCGTCTCCGGCTCGGGCCCGACCACGGCGTTCCTCGCCCCGGACGCGGGGTCCGCGCAGACGATCGCCGAGGCCCTGCTCGCGTCGGGCACCTGCCGTTCCGCCCGCGCCACCGGGAGCCCGGCGCCCGGCGCGACGGTGCTCTGACGCCGGCCGGACGTCCGCCCTGGTCACCGGCCCCGGCTTCCTTGACGCACCGGGTCCGGCCTCCCCGGGGCACCACCCCCGCCCTCCCGGGCGTGCGGCTGGGACGGGGCGGCGTACGCCACGGCTCGGTGCCCTCCTGGCGCGGACTACCCTTGAGGGTCGATCGTCCCCCTTGTCAGGAGAGAAATGGCCGTCAACCTGGTCAATGTCGAGTCCGTCAGCAAGGTGTACGGCACCCGTGCACTGCTCGACGGAGTCTCCCTCGGCGTCAGCGAGGGGGACCGGATCGGCGTGGTCGGCCGGAACGGCGACGGCAAGACGACCCTGATCCGCATGCTCGCCAAGCTGGAGGAGCCCGACACCGGCCGCGTCACGCACTCCGGCGGCCTGCACGTCGGCGTGCTGACCCAGCACGACTCGCTCGACCCCACGGCCACCGTCCGCCACGAGGTCATCCGCGACATGGCCGACCACGAGTGGGCCGGCAACGCCAAGATCAGGGACGTACTGACGGGTCTCTTCGGCGGTCTCGACCTGCCCGGGTTCCCGCAGGGGCTCGACACCGTGATCGGCCCGCTCTCCGGTGGTGAGCGACGGCGTATCGCGCTCGCGAAGCTGCTCATCGAGGAGCAGGACCTGATCATCCTCGACGAGCCCACCAACCATCTGGACGTCGAAGGCATCGCCTGGCTCGCCAAGCACCTGCGCGAGCGCCGTTCCGGGCTCGTCTGCGTGACGCACGACCGGTGGTTCCTCGACCAGGTCTGCACCCAGATGTGGGACGTGCAGAAGGGCGCGGTGTACGAGTACGAGGGCGGCTACTCCGACTACGTGTTCGCCCGGGCCGAGCGCGAGCGCATCGCCGCGACCGAAGAGGTCAAGCGGCAGAACCTGGTCCGCAAGGAACTGGCGTGGCTGCGGCGCGGAGCACCCGCCCGTACCTCCAAGCCGCGCTTCCGCGTGGAGGCCGCCAACGAACTGATCGCCGATGTGCCGCCGCCCCGCGACAAGAGCGAACTGATGAAGTTCGCCAACTCGCGGCTCGGCAGGACCGTCTTCGATCTGGAGGACGTGACCGTGCAGGCCGGGCCCAAGGTGCTGCTCAAGCACCTGACCTGGCAGCTCGGCCCCGGCGACCGCGTCGGCCTCGTCGGTGTGAACGGCGCGGGCAAGACCTCCCTGCTGCGCGCCCTGGCCGAGGCCGCCCGCAGCGAGGGCGAACAGCAGCCCGCCGCCGGCCGGATCGTCACCGGCAAGACCGTCAAGCTCGCCTACCTCTCCCAGGAGGTCGGCGAACTCGACCCGAACTGGCGCGTGCTCCAGGCCGTCCAGGCCGTCCGTGACCGGGTCGACCTCGGCAAGGGGCGCGAGATGACCGCCGGGCAGCTCTGCGAGACGTTCGGCTTCAACAAGGAGAAGCAGTGGACGCCGGTCGGGGACCTCAGCGGTGGTGAGCGCCGGCGGCTCCAGATCCTGCGCCTGCTGATGGACGAGCCCAACGTCCTCTTCCTCGACGAACCCACCAACGACCTCGACATCGAGACCCTCACCCAGCTCGAGGACCTCCTCGACGGCTGGCCCGGCTCCATGATCGTGATCTCCCACGACCGCTTCTTCATCGAGCGCACCACGGACAACGTGTTCGCGCTCCTCGGTGACGGCACCCTGCGGATGCTCCCGCGCGGGATCGACGAGTACCTGGAGCGGCGCCGGAAGATGGAGGAGGTGGCCGCGGCCGCCGTGCTCGCCGCCGCCCCGGCCCCGGTCAAGGCCGCTTCCTCCGCCGACGCCCGCGCCGCCAAGAAGGAACTCCAGAGGATCGAGCGGCAGCTGGACAAGATCTCCGAGAAGGAGACCAAGTTGCACGCCCAGATCGCCGACAACGCGACCGACTTCGGGAAGGTCGCCCAACTCGACGCCGAACTGCGCGAGTTGGCCGGAGAGCGCGAGGAACTGGAAATGCGCTGGCTGGAGCTGGCGGAGGACGCGTAACGGAGACGGGCGCACAGCCCTCCTCGACCGGGGTGCCCTCTCGCGGGAGCGGAGGCGCCCCGGGCGGTGGTTCGTGAGGCCGCTCACCGGGCGCACTCACCGGGCGCGCACGGCCCGTCAGGAGGGCGTGCGCTGCGCGCTCTACGCTCCGGTGTTCCATGACGCGCCCCTCGTCGCGGCGCCCTCGCGGTGATGGAAGCACCGTGCGCGCCCGGCGTGAAGGGCGCGTGAAGGCGCGTAACGACGGCATCACAGCCCGGTCCTCCCTTGGGAACAGGGCGCGCACCGGCCCCCTGCCCGCGCCCCCCCAAGTGATAGAAAGAGCCGTCTGAGAACAGTCTGAGAACCGCCCGGAGCGGCGCGAATCCAGCGCCCCCGGTGGGGCGCCACATCAGTGAAGAGGGGGAAGCGCTGATGAGTCAGCCGCCGAATCAGCCGCCGCAGGGCGGTTTCGGAGCACCGCAGGACCAGCCGCCGACGGGCGGTGCGAACGCGCCGCAGGACCCGCGGTCGCAGGGTGGTTTCGGCGCGCCCCAGGGCGTACCGCAGGGCACGCCCCCCGACACGCCTCCCGCGCCGCAGGGCCCGCCCCCTCCTCCCGCGGGCCCGCCCCAGCCCACTCCTCCGCCCGCCGGGGTCCCGCAGCCCGGCTACGGATACCCCCAGCAGCCCGGCCCCTATGTCCAGCCGGGCCCGTACGGCCAGCCGCAGCAGCTGGGCCCCTACGGCCAGCCCGGACCGTACGGATACGGGCAGCAGCAGCCGGGGTACGGGTATCCGTCCCAGGCGCCGTACCCGGGCGCGCCCGGTACCCCCCCGCCCGGCGGTCCGGGCGGGGGCTCGAAGAACCCCTTCAAGGGTCGGCCCGCGCTCGTCATCGCCGCGGCGGTGGCCGGACTCATCGTCGTCGGCGGCACCGTATGGGCCGTCACCAGCGGAGGTGACGACGGGAAGAAGCCCGTCGCGAAGGAGTCTCCGAGCCAGAGCCCGAAGGCGTCCGCGTCGGACGATCCGGTCAACCCCGGTGACGGCAGCGGTGACGGCGGGGAGGACGAGGAGAACCTGAACGCGGACCGCAAGGCGGGCGAGGCGAAGGTGCTCTGGTACAAGTCGGCGCCCGACGCGCCCGGTTCCGGCGCCGACGCCCCCGGCCTGTGGGTCACCGACAAGGCCGCGGTGAAGGCGGCGTACAAGCAGCTCTTCGCGTTCAATGTCGGGGACGGCAAGCCCGCGTGGGACGCGCTGACGTTCCCGCAGAAGATCTGCGCGGTCACCCCGCAGAAGACGGCCGACGACAAGGTCGTCATCGCCTACATGAGCGGCTCCAGCAGCAGCGCCAAGTGCAACCAGCTCCAGCAGATCGACCTGAACACCGGCGCCAAGGGCTGGACCGGGAAGGTCGAGGACGGCGCCCTGTTCGACAGCGCGATCTCGATCGACCTGGCCATCTCCGGCGACACGCTGACGGTCGGCCGCTCGATGTCGGGAACGGGGTACGACGTCTCCAGCGGCAAGAAGCTGTGGGACAAGGAGAAGTACGGCGCCAGCTGCTACCCGGCGGGATTCGCGGGCGGCTCCAAGCTGGTGGCCGTCTCGTCCTGCGGGGCCGGCCGCGACACCGAGCACGACGAGGTGCAGGAGCTGGACCCGGCCACCGGCAAGGCCAAGTGGACGACGAAGATCCCCAAGGGCTGGCGGGTCGAGCGCGCCTACTCCGTGAACCCGGTCGTGATCTACATGACCAACGAGAAGAAGAAGACCGTCAACGTCACCACGCTGAAGGACAACGGCGACCTGCGCTCGCAGCTCAAGAGCGACGACGGCTTCGCGCCCGAGTGCGGCTTCGCGATCCTCAGCCGTGACCTGACCGGATGCTTCGGCGCCGTCGCCGACACCGACACGCTCTACCTGCCGACCGACGAGAAGACCGGCGCCAACGAGATCGTCGCGTTCAACCTGGCGACCGGCAAGGAGAAGTGGCGCGTCAAGTCCCCCGTGGACGCGGCGATGATGCCGCTGAAGATGGACGGCACGAACCTCATCGCCTATGTCGAGGCGTCGTACAACGGCGGCGGCCGCATCGTGTCGGTTCCGACGACCGGCGGCAGCCACCCGCTCACCAAGCTGCTCCAGAACCCGCAGGGCACCGCGAACATCGAGAACGGCTTCTACTCGAAGGCCGTCGACTACGTGGACGGACGCTTCTACATCTCCACCACCCGGCTGACGGGCAATGACGAGGCGAAGGAGAAGCTGATGCTGGCCTACGGCAAGTGACCCTAGCCCGGACCCAGTTCCTTCGCGCCCCGCACGCACACCGGCCCGCCGTCCCAACGCATCCCGAGGTACTCACGTCATGAGCCAGCCGCCCCCGCCACCGCCGAACCAGCCCCCGCCCGGCGGCTTCGGCGCACCGCAGGACCCGCCCTCCGGCGGTTTCGGAGCACCGCAGGACCCGCCCCCGGGCGGTTTCGGAGCACCGACACCTCCGCCGCCCTCGCAGGGTCCCGGCTACGGCTACCCGCAGACGCCCCCGCCCCCGCAGACCGCTCCGCCCGCGGCCCCGCCGCAGCAGCCGTACGGCTACCCGCAGACGCCGCCCCCGGGCCAGCCCGGCTACGGCTACCCGGGCCAGCCGCAGGCCCCGTACGGCGCCCCGGGTCAGCAGCCGTACGGCTACCCGCACCCGCAGACCATGCCGATGCAGCCGCAGGCTCCGAAGGGCGGCGGGCGGAAGATCAACAGCCAGATGCTCATCATCGTGGCGGCCGTGGTGGCCGTCGCGCTGATCGTCGGCGGCGGCGTCCTGTACGCGAACAAGTCCGGCAAGGACGACAAGAACAACTCCGCGGAATCGAGCGGTGGCACCGGCGGCAAGGGCGACGACGCCAAGGGCGGTGACGACAAGGGGTCCGGCGGCAACGAGAAGGCGCCGGCCAATACCAGTTCCTCGCTGCTGTTCCAGATCCCCGCGCCGGCCGTGCCCAAGGGCGACACGAGCGTGACCACGGCCGGCTCCTGGCTCACCGACAAGGTGTACGCCAAGACCGGCGTGGCCGAGATCAACGGCTACGACCCGGACTCGGGCGCCAAGAGCTGGACGCTCGAACTCCCCGGCCCGGTGTGCCAGGCGAGCCGTCACACCACGGACGCCGACCGTACGGCGATCATCTACGAGCCGGCCATGCCCACCAAGGCGCAGCCCTCGCACGGGTGCAGCCGGCTCGCGGCCATCGACCTCGACACCGGCAAGAAGCTGTGGACCCGGACGGTCAAGTCCGGTGACGAGCCGATCAACATCGACAACGTGACGGTCAGCGGCAACACGGTCGCCGCGGGCAGCACCAGCGGCGGCGGCGCGTTCGACATCTCCACCGGCAAGGTCCTGTGGGCCCCGAAGTCGGGCGACAGCTGCTACGACGCCGGTTACGGCGGCGGCGACAAGCTGGTCGCGGTCCGCAAGTGCGGCGAGTACGGCAGCACGCGCCAACTGCACATCCAGACCATCGACCCGAAGACCGGGAAGGTGCTCTCCGAGTACAAGATGTCGCCCGGCATCGAGTACGCCAGCGTCGTCTCCACCGAACCGCTGGTCGTGGCCGCCGACGTCGGCGACTCCGCCGGTGACGGCAGCGGCATCTCGGACTTCTTCTCCATCGACAACAAGACCGGCAAGCTGCGGTCGAAGATCTCCGCGCCCGGCAAGACGTACGCGGCCCGCTGCGACGGCATCACGAGGATCGAGTACTGCTCCGCGCTCGCCGTCGGCAACGACAAGCTGTACATCCCGACGGAGGAGCACGACGGCACCGGCGAGTACAGCCGGACCAACGAGATCGTCTCCTTCGACCTGTCCACCGGAAAGCAGACCGGCCAGCGCGGGGACGCCGGCGACGGCTACACCATCACCCCGCTGCGCATGGACGGCACCAGCCTTCTCGCGTACAAGCGGCCGCCGTACGACAAGGGCGGGCAGATCGTCTCGATCGACGGGACCTCCTTCAAGGCGACCAAGCTCATGGAGAACCCGGCGACCGAGGCGACGCGCGACGCGGAGTCCAGCATGCTCCCGGAGTACGCCGAGATCCTCTACGGCGACGGACACCTGTACATGTCCCAGGTCTACGCGGGCAGGCCGTCCTCCGCGGACGACAAGGAGTACCTGGCGATCGCCTTCGGAACGAAGTAGCCGGTCCTTTCGGAGCGTTCGCCTTCGAAATGATCACCATGGAGCGGTCATCTTTGGAGTGAAGTAAGGCGATCATTTTCGAAAGAATGCGGTGATCGTTCCCCGACGGAATTCGTTCGGTCCGAGACATCGTGTGCGGCCCCGTCCCTGCTCAGGGG